>NZ_JBYCKM010000044.1:0-126614 GCF_057473385.1 Alkalihalobacterium sp. TH-98
ATGTCTAGCTCCAGTGCCCAGCGTCTAGTGGACTTCGCTCTCCTCCTTACGATAAGTCAACATCGACTCGCTAAACTCCTCGTGTTTCCTTTATCTCGTACGGCGCACCCTAGTCCGAACATCGCTAAACAGGTTCCACCGCTTTTCTTGTCGGTTCCATAATGTTTATATGGCACTCTTTATTTTAATTAGAAGTCAAACTATATTATAATTACACTTAATCGGATTCGACAAAAGGTGATGATCATGACGAAAAAACGACTACTTTTGAGTGTTCTAGTTTTATTAGTAGCAATCGGTTTTGGATTTATTATATATTTTTCAATTATATTAGCTGGGAATTATGTCATAGATGATAAAAAGCTAGTCATGCACAGCTCATCTTCATTAGTAGATGAAGATGGGAATTTATTAACGAAATTATTTATAGAGAATCGACAATTAGTCTCTATTCAACAAGTGCCTCAGCATGTACAAGATGCATTTGTGGCAATAGAAGATGCGCGTTTCTATGACCATCAAGGCATTGATTTTAGAGCCATCACTAGAGCTTTATATCGAGATATACGAGCAGGAGCTAAAGTTGAAGGTGGAAGTACAATTACGCAACAACTTGCTAAAAACACTTTCCTTAGTCATGAAAAAACGTTCTGGCGGAAGACAAAAGAAGTTCTTATTGCAATGAACTTAGAACATAAATATAGCAAATCAGAAATTCTAGAATTTTATTTAAATCGCATCTACTTTGGGCATGGAGCGTATGGGATTCAAGCAGCCTCTAAACTCTATTTCGATAAGGATGTAAGTGAATTGACGATCGAAGAAGGAGCCTTATTAGCAGCGCTTCCGAAAGCACCGAATGCTTTTTCGCCGATTACCTATCCTGAAAGAAGTAAACAAAGAAGAGATGTTGTACTAAGTGTAATGGAACGAAGAGGCTATTTATCACCAGAAGAAGCTGTTCGGCTGCAGGGAAAAACGGTTGCAGTGCAGCGAAATACAGTTAGTAAAAAAGAAGAATACTTAACCTATATTGATATGGTTTTGGATGAAGCCGAACAACGATATCAAATCTCAAACGAAGAGTTATTAACTGGTGGATATACAATTGTTGTACCGATGAGAAAGGAACTCCAAGAAAGTGTTTATGAAAAGTTCCAGCAAAATGAATTTTTCCCTGGTCAAGATCCTAACGTCGAAAGTTCGATTGTTCTAATGGATGTTGAAACGGGCGGAGTCCTTGCGGTACAAGGCGGCAGAGAGTATGTGAGCAAAGGACTTAACCGAGTTAATGTAAAACGTCAGCCAGGATCGGTTATTAAACCATTAGCTATATTTGGACCGGCAATTGAGACAGGGCAATATCATCCATATTCGATGTTAACCGATGAACTACATGATTATGATGGATATGAACCGAGGAACTTTACGAATGAGTATAGAGGGGAAGTGCCAATGGTCGATGCTCTAACACATTCATTAAATGCTCCAGCTGTATGGTTGTTCAATGAATTAGGAATCGACCGAGGAAAAACCTACCTAGAGCAACTCGGGTTGAGTACTGAAGATGATGGACTAGCTCTAGCATTAGGAGGAATGACAGAAGGATATACTCCCCTTGAAATAACAAAAGCTTACCGTGCACTTGCTCATCAAGGAACGTATACAGATCACTATTTTATTAAAGAGCTGTATGATCGTAATGGAGAACTTCTTGTAAATGTTGAAAATAGTGAACAACAAGTATTCTCGGAGCAGACAGCGTGGTACTTAACGAGAATGCTCGAATTAGTAGTTAATGAAGGAACGGGGACTTCTGGAGTTACAAGTGAGCCGTTAGCAGGGAAAACAGGGACAACTTCGTATACAGCTGTAACTGGAGGTACAAGAGATGCGTGGTTTGCAGGTTATACACCAAAAGTAGTAGGAACCGTTTGGATGGGACATGACCGTACGACAGAAACGTCTTATTTACAAGGGGGAAGCAGCTATCCTACAGCATTATTTAAAGAGATCTTAAATGAATTGCCCGATGACCTCAAAACCGATCGTTTTGTAAAGTCAGTGGCAGTAAATGATCTTGAACCGGCTATTCACCTCGAGAAAATTACTGACCTTAAAGCTTCGCTAGTTTTTGGAGGTAGACGAGTTTTAAGTGTTAAGTTATCGTGGACACCTGCAGCTGATGAACGAGTTCGCTATCATATTTATGAAGTCACGAATGAACAAGGTGCACAAAAAATTGGTTTCGTTGATGGGAGCGGTGAATACCTAGTTAGAAGTATTAACTTATTCCGATTGCACGAATATTTCGTTGTCCCATATGATTATTTAACAGACCGAGAAGGCCCAGCATCTAATCTATCATCTGTGTCAGGTCCATTTGGTTTTTAATATCTAGCAACATATTCCACTGGACGATTTATTGTCCAATTTTACGATTTATTGTCCGTTTTGGATTTTTATTGTCCAATTTTCAAATTTATTGTCCGATTCGGACTTTTATTGTCCAAATTATGTCCAACCGATATTATTCGTCTCAAGTCAAGAAATGCTTCATTATGTCAAAAAAATTCACTCGTTAAAATAAAATAACAAGGCCTGCTAGTTAGAGAAGCGTCATCTCTAGCTAACAGGCCTTTTCTTTATTAAATTTTAAAGTTTGAGATTTTTTGTTCTAACTCGGTTGCTATAATGGATAACTCTTCGGCTGATTGCGTGACACTTTCCATCGTGGCTACTTGTTGTTCCATTGTAGCTGAAATACTGTCCGTGCTGTCATTAGCAATCGTAGATATGTTTTGAATATCATTTACAGTCGCTAGAATGTTTTGGCTTAAGGTATTAACAGATATAACCATTTCGTTAATTTGACTTGCTTGGGATAGTACTTGTTTTACCGATGTTAAAATTTCATCAAATGATAAGCCTGTTTCTTGTATTACTTGTTCACCATGTTTAATCATGGTTGTACTAGCATGTGACTTTTCAATGGAATGTCCTACTTGTGTAGATATTCGGTTAATGATTGCAGAAATCGTGTTTGCTGCTTTTTCACTTTGCGCAGACAATTTACGAATTTCATCTGCAACGACTGCGAAACCTTTTCCAGCTTCTCCAGCACGAGCTGCTTCGATATTCGCATTTAACGATAACAAATTCGTTTGCGATGAAATTTCTTGGATCATTTGCACAATATTTTGAATTTCAGTTGAATTTCTTCCTAACTCTTCAATAACAATCACATTTTCTTCATTTTGCTTACGAATGTTTTCCATCGATAAGATTGAGTCTTCGAGCTTTTCTTTTCCAAAAGTCGCTTTTTCGTTAGACGTTTGTACAGCTGATACGATGGTTTGTGTAGAGTTCTGTACTTGCTTCAAACGCGCTTCCATCTCCTGGAATATCGTCGCTGATTGATTGATCGATTGATTTAACAGAGTTTGTCCACTAGCCATTTCTTGTAATGAGCCGGCTACTTGTTGCGACCCTGCATTCACTTCTTCTGATGAAGAAACGAGCTCATGGCTTGCAGCGGATACATTTTGTGAAGTCGATGTAATATTAGCAACTAGATCACGCAGGTTACGAGTCATTTCGTTAACTGCAATCGCTAATAAACCAAACTCATCTTTAGAGCGAACTTTAATTTCATCAGCTAAAAGATTACCTTTACTAACTTCGGTTGCGACAGTTAACGTACTGTGTATGGATTGTTTAATAGATCGTGATAAGGCGTAAAATAGTATTCCGCCAAGTACTGCTGCAACGATAAATGAGATCACACTAATAATGACGGCTAAAGTAATGGCACTATTCAAGTTAGCACTTATCTCTATCATTCGTTTTTTTAAGATAGCATCTAGTTCGTTAACTGCATTGATAGTTTCATTGCGAATTAGCGCAAGTTGCTGCATGGTTTGTGCATTCGTTCCGGTTAAGCCTTCAAGGATCACATCGACCCTGCTGTCAAACTGGGAGTTATAAAGTAAGAGTGATTGATATAATTGCTGTTCAGTTTCAGTCACCATTACATCTTCAATGACAACTAATATTTCATGAAGTTTAGTCTCATTTTCGCGGTACAGGTTTTGATTAATAACCCCATGGTAGTCAACATCGGTTATAGCTATGTACTTATATTGAAATAAAGAGCCAACTTCTGATATCTGAACAGTTCTATCACTAATTAATTCCATATCACTTCTATGTTTGTCCACTACTTGGTACTGATAAAAATTAAGAATAAATCCAATAAAGAATAAACCTAGCACAAATGCTAAGCCACCTAAAAGTTTAAACTGAATACTGATGAAACGTTTCTTACCGTTTTTTAAGTTCTCCTTTTTTCCTATAGACCTCATTGTTTCGTCTTAGCCCCCTAATTCTAAAAGATGTCATTTGTGTGTGAATTGGCTCTCCGTAAGTAGCTTGCAGTTAAAAAAATGGTGTAAAAGCAACAATTTCACAAAAATAGAACAGATTATTAATTATAAAGTACTATTTCGCCAAAAAATTTAAATTTTTGACAAAATATCTTAGCGTAATTTTAACACATTTTAGTACTATTTGAACATTTGAAATACAAGGGAAGTATAAGTATAGTATAAAAAGTGGTTTCAAAGTAGTTTAATTGTGAAGAAAGTAGGTAAAATATCCTACGTAGATTTCAAGTTTTAGAATGTGCAAAATGTTAATAAGTCCTATATATTCATCAATTTTTTGACACTTTAAGAAGGAGTATATACATTGTAATTTGTGGGATTTATATTAAAAAGAGCATTTACTGTTTAGAAATTAAGGAAATACTATCCTTTTAATAGTTAGTTTTTTCTTTAGAATTTATTGCAAGACAACGTTAAGAGGATAAAAATGATTTTTTCTTAAGAATGATTTACAATAAACAACGTATGATTTATTCGGAAGCAGAAAGGTGTGTAGGAATGACTACCCAATTTAATGATAATTTTTTACGAGCATGTAAAGGAGAAAAAACAGATCACACTCCTGTTTGGTATATGAGGCAAGCAGGACGATCGCAGCCAGAATATCGAAAAATAAAAGAAAAGTACTCACTATTTGAGATTACGCATCAACCTGAGCTTTGTGCTTATGTAACGAAGCTGCCAGTTGATCAATATAATAATGACGCAGCAATTCTATATAAGGACATTATGACACCACTTCCAGCAATAGGTGTTGATGTTGAAATTAAAGCAGGTATCGGTCCTGTTATTGATAACCCAATTCGCTCAAAAGCGGATGTTGAAAAGCTAGGAACGATTCATCCTGAAGATGATGTGCCTTATGTCTTAGAAACCATTAAGCTTTTAGAAGAGCAACTAAGTGTTCCTTTAATTGGCTTTGGTGGTGCGCCATTTACGTTAGCCAGCTACATGATCGAAGGTGGACCTTCAAAGAACTATAACAAAACAAAAGCATTTATGTATGCTGAGCCAGAAGCATGGCACCTATTAATGGACAAGCTTGGAGAAATGACAATTACATATATCAAATCACAAATTAAAGCTGGAGCAAAAGCAATTCAAATTTTTGATTCGTGGGTTGGAGCATTAAATGTTGCAGATTATCGTTTATTTGTGAAGCCTGTAATGAATCGTATTTTTGCAGAGTTAAGAAGTGAAGGAGTCCCATTAATTATGTTTGGTGTTGGGGCAAGTCATTTAGTTAATGAGTGGCATGACCTCCCATTAGATGTAGTTGGTTTAGACTGGAGACTATCCATAGCAGAAGCACGAGAAAAAGGTGTGAATAAGCCTGTTCAAGGAAATTTAGATCCAGCTATTCTATTATCCCCATGGGAAGTTATTGAAGAGAAGGCAAAGGCTATTATTGATCAAGGGTTAGATCACGCTCCTGGCCACATCTTTAACTTAGGCCATGGTGTATTTCCTGAAGTAAATCCAGATACACTACGCAGACTTACTGCATTTGTACATGAATACAGCAGTACTAAATAAATAGCATTGGAGTGTTTGAAGAATGTCTAAACGCAAAATCGGTCTTCTTGTAATGGCATATGGTACTCCTCGCAGTTTAGATGAGGTAGAATCATACTATACTCATATTCGTAGAGGAAGAAAGCCTTCTGAAGAAGCGTTAAACGAATTAACTGAACGTTATGAAGCAATTGGTGGTATCAGTCCTTTAGCTAAAATTACAGAAGCACAAGCACAAGGTCTTGAAGATGAAATGAACAAGCGTTTTGATCACTTAGAGTTTAAAGCATATTTAGGTTTAAAACATATTGATCCTTTCATTGAAGATGCGGTTCAACAAATGAAAGAAGATGGAATAGAAGAAGCAATTAGTATTGTTCTAGCACCGCATTATTCTACTTTTAGTGTTAAATCATATAACGGTCGTGCACATGAAGAGACAGAAAAAGTCTCAGGTCCTTCTATTCACAGTATCGATAGTTGGTATAATGAGCCATTGTTTATTGAATATTGGGCGGAGCAAATTAAACAAACGATGGCTAATATTGAGGATAAGGACTCCGCTGTTGTCATATTCTCAGCTCACAGCTTGCCAGAAAAAATTCTACAAAACGGAGATCCTTATGTTGATCAGTTGCAAGAAACCGCTGATTTGATTGCAAGTGCAGCCAATATTAAAAATTACACGATCGGCTGGCAAAGTGAAGGAAACACACCGGACCCTTGGATTGGACCAGATGTTCAAGATTTAACTCGTGACCTTTATCAAAAAGAAAAGTACCAATCATATGTTTATTGTCCAGTAGGGTTTGTCGCTGATCATCTGGAAGTTCTTTATGATAATGATATTGAATGTAAAATTGTAACCGATGAGCTCAATGTGGATTACTATCGACCGGAAATGCCAAATGCGAAGCCGGAATTTATTGACTGTCTAGCAAAAGTGGTGACGGATAAGCTCAAAGAGAAAGTACGTGACATCTAGTGGCAGATGAACGGAAAAAAAGAGTGGCTATCGTTGGAGGGGGAATTACAGGTTTAACCATTGCCTATTACCTACAAAAAGAAATTATGAGTAAAAGGTTAAACTTAGAGTACAAGTTGTTTGAGTCGAGTGGCAAATTAGGCGGAAAAATTCAAACTGACTATACCAATGGGTTTGTTATTGAACAAGGTCCTGACTCATTTCTTGCGAGAAAGCAAAGTGCAGCTAAATTAGCAAAAGAAGTTGGACTAGAGAGTGAGCTTGTACATAACGATACAGGTCAATCATTCGTTTTAAAAGGAGACCAACTTTATCCCATTCCAGGTGGTGCTATTATGGGTATTCCAACCAAACTGGCTCCATTTGCAACGACAAAATTGTTTTCACCAATGGCCAAATTACGAGCTGCCGGGGATTTGTTTTTACCTAAAACGAGTCAACCAGATGAAGATCAATCACTCGGTCACTTTTTTAGAAAGCGGTTAGGGGATGAAGTCGTTGAAAATTTAATTGAACCGCTGTTATCAGGTATATATGCAGGTGACATTGACCAATTAAGTTTGATGGCCACTTTTCCACAGTTTCATCAGGTAGAACAAAAACATCGTAGTCTGATTCTTGGAATGAGCAAGGCCATGCCAAAACCAGCAAAACCTGTACAGCCAACCAAGGCTAGAGGAATGTTCATGTCCTTTAAAGGTGGCTTACAGTCGTTCATTGACAGCATTGAAAATCATTTAGATGAAGACGCAATAAAAAAGTCTGTGAGTGTTAATTCCATTCTGAAAGAAGGTGAGCAGTACAGGCTCACCTTTACAGATGGTCATGTCGAGACTTTTGACCGTGTCATTCTAACAACACCACATGAAGTGACTACGGATATATTAAGAAATTATTCTCACATTATTCAACCTCTTAAAGAGATCCCGTCAACATCAGTTGCCACAGTTGCGATGGCTTTTCCGCTATCGAGTATAAAAGGTAATCTCGGTGGGACTGGATTTGTTGTCGCCAAGAAAAGTGGATACTCTATTACTGCATGTACGTGGACGCATAAAAAGTGGAAACATTCTGCTCCAGAAGGATATGCGCTTCTTCGCTGCTATGTGGGTCGGTTTGGTAATGATGAAATAGTAAGTCAATCAGATGATGAGATCCTTACAGCAGTAAAAAAGGACTTAAGAGAGATAATGCAAGTTGATGAAGAACCACAATTCCACAGCATCACTCGTTGGAAAAAGGCGATGCCGCAGTATATTGTTGGTCATAAACAAAGAATTGAGCAGTTAAAAACGAGCTTAAAGAAGGAAATGCCAGGTGTTTATGTAGCTGGTGCAGCTTACGAAGGACTTGGTTTACCGGACTGTATCGATCAAGGTGAAGCTGTAGTTCAGAACGTAGTTCAATCATTTTAACAGAACGAGAGAATAACGGGTTTACTTCATAGATGTAAACAGCCAAGTAAAAACACATGCAGATTTCTAGCAAGAAATCGCATGTGTTTTTTTATTATATTTTTTCTAAGCATTCAATTCTTCTGTGCAGGTGTCACAAAATGAACATTTAAACGACTTATTAGATACAAAGAAGGAAAGAAGGTGATGGTTGGATTGAACAAAGATAAACAGCAACTCTTAATGGAATGGTACGAAAAATACTATGATGACGTGTACCGTTTTATTCTCATTATGCTTGGCGACAACCAATGTTGTGAAGATTTGGTTCATGACACGTTCGTGCGAGCGTTTATGGCATATGATCGGTTTGATAACCGGTCGAACGTTAAAACGTGGTTGTTCAGCATAGCGAAACATTTGGTCATTGATGAAATTCGAAAACGCAAACGAAGGAGGTTTATTTCGTTTGTGAAGGAAATCCCTTCCACTATTAGTGTGGAACAGCATATTGAAGATAAAGAAGCTGTCACGCATCTAATAGAGTCCATTCAAAAGTTAAAACCCAATTACCGTGTCGTTATTATTTTTCGGAAAGTAGAAGAATGCGACCGTATTGAGCAAACATTTTGATGACGAGTGGAAGCAGCCCCAACAAGTTAGGTCAACGAAAGAACAAAAACATACGACGAGGACAAGGGTTTTGAAAACACTTGAGGCTCAAACGGTAAATCGTGCTCTCAGAAACTATATTCCAATGAAAAGTATCGTAGCTCCACGATTTTTTTAATGATTAGTGGAGTTTTTTTATGGCTGATTTTACTAGAAAGCGGACAGCCACCAACGGCATATGAAGAACCAATCGGTCTTGAACAGTTCAGTTGGAACCTGACCGATGTCTATCCAGAGAAATCGGGTGACGGCATGCTCATTTATCGGAAAGATAATCCGGTTGAAGTAGGAGCAGTGAAGGAGGTTACTGAAGAGGAGAAAAATAAGCTTGTATCTAACTTACCTATCTATGTAGAAGAAACACTTGAAAGTTTTCCTTACCCTATAACTATGTATATTGAGCATGTTAAGATGATGGAAGTTTCGTCACGATATCACTTCTTTATTGCATTTACGGATGAGAAATGGATACACATTACATTTGATTACCCGAAGCTTGAATATGCTGAAATTTTCCACGCAATGTCCACTTTAGAGCTCAAAGGGAAAGAACCATATGTTCATGCTGATCAACTTTATGTCACACACGGCTATGGAGACTTGTTGTATCCGGTTGGATTGGAGCCAGTTTCTATTTCTCCTGAGAAAGAGATTTACCACTGGTCGAACGCTTCGTCTAAGGTATATTCTGACTACTTGGGTAAAGTTGTTGATGGACCTGGAAATTGGCAGCAACAAACCGTTGCCGGACTTACTCATACATTTATTCATGGAACTTGGGAAACCGAATTAACGATCACCTTAGATTGAAAAGAATTAATATAGGAGTTTGTTTATCATAATCAAGAGGAGTAACTTCGGAAAAATATTGGCTTTTACGTGCAGTTGAAAAGGGGACTATTAGGTTGTTATTAAATTATTAACAGCCTTTCCATGTTGCCCTAACCGAAGGGTTAGGGCAACAAGAAAATAGAAAAAGAAGAGCATGGAGATCAAATTCCATGCTCTTCTTTAGATAATATAATTTATGAGATTATTAATGTGAATTTACGATTTTGCACTTCCACATGTAAACCAGTTTATGATGACTGTCTCATTCTTTATTATTTTAGCAGTTCTTCTAGTTTAGTTGTATCAACAAATCCTGTTAAATCAGGATCGTCTTCAATAAAGCTTAATTGATAAGAAGCATCAGCCCATGCTTGCAGTGCTTCTGGGAACGTATCTGTAGTAACGACCATACGTTGCCATGCGTTTTCTAGTACAGTTTCTGGTAAACGTTGTTGTGTTAAGTTATATAGTGAGTCATTTATTGTTTTTAACGTATCTTCAGTGTTTTCATGTGTGTAGTTAACAGCTTGAATGTGTCCTTTAAGCATAGCTTCAACAATTTCCGGTTGTTCTTCCATGAAACGCTTAGAAGTAACTAATACAACACTTGCTAATGTTTCTCCAAGGAATACATCATTCCATTCTGAGACAACTTTTGCACCTAATTCTTCAACAAGGTACGTTCCCCATGGTTCTGGAGCTGCTGCCGCATCAATTTGTCCTTGTTCAAACATAGCAACCATGTTAGCAGGAGCGACACGAGATTGGTGCTCTACAGTACCACCTAGACGGTTGGATTGAAGTCCAAGGTCTTGCAGCATAATTTCTAATTGAACGTTATGAGTACAACCATTTCCTGGCGTACAGAACGACTTTCCGTCGAAATCCTCGAGAGTTTCAATACCAGCATCTTCACGAGCAACAATTAATGTAGCACCATTAGCTGCAGCACTAATAACAACAACATCTCCGCCACGTAAGAAGTAGTTAATAGCTGGACCTGGTCCAACATAACCGATATCTAACGTACCAGCATCAAGCGCTTCGATAAAGTCATTTCCATTTGGAAAGTCTCTGAAGTTTGCTTCAACTTCTCCAAGTTCATCTTGGAAGAAGCCTTTCTCCATTCCTACAATACCTGCAGCGTGATCTAAGTTTGGAAAGTATCCAATAGAGACACTATCTGCAGTACCGTCACCAGACGTGTTACCAGATCCACAAGCAGCGAGCATTCCAACAAACGCAACACTTGCAACAGCTTTTAAAAACTTTTTCACTTTTTTCTTCCCCCTAAAAAACTTAATTATTTTTGGATAATCCAAAGCGAGTAAGAACTCGTTTTTCAACTCTATTAAAAATTAAATATTCAACAGTTAATCCAATTAAAGAAATAATGACCATAATTGCAATAACGAGGTCCATATTAAACATATCTTTGGCGTTTAATAGTGTACGTCCTAGACCGCCTGTACCAAGAAGCTCCCCAGCCATCAATGCACGCCATCCGAATGCCCATGCAAGTCTGGCACCGGTTAAAGCTGAAGGAATAGAAGCTGGAATCATCACTTTCCAAACGAGTTCGGAACGATTATAGCCCATTGTCCGTGCTGCACGAATAAGGAGCGGTTGAACATTTTTTATTCCCATTCTTACATTCATCGTCATTGCCCACGTTCCACCTAAAACAATAATAAAGATAATAGCAAGGTCACTTCCTGCAAAGATCATAAGCGCAATTGGTAACCATACAATACTAGGAACTGATTGGAGTGCAATAACAAGAGATCCTAATGTTTCATCAGCCAGTTTTGAACGTGCTAATAAAATTCCTAATGATGCACCTATAATAATAGCGAGCACAAAACCAATCGCTATTCGCTGGATACTCGTTGTCAGGGCATGAAATAAAATACCAGTTTCAAAGAAACCACGATACAATTGAGTCAGAGTTCCACCTGGTGATGGAAACATCATAACAGAGAAGAACTGATAACTAAGGTTTAGTCTATATGTGATCTCCCATATCGCGATGAGTGCCATAAAGAAGAGCAGCCTTCTTACTATTGTAGTCATCTCCCATTTCCTCCCTCATGACTTTTTCGATTTCACCAGCTAGATGCTCCATAATTTCTTCTTCTAGTTTAATAAATTCTGGACTAGCCTGTTTTCTAGGTCTTGGAATAGTAACGTCAAATGTTTTAATAATCCCACCCGGTCTAACACCCATTAAGACAATACGATCAGATAAAAGAATGGCTTCACGAATGTTATGTGTAACAAACAAGATCGTTTTCTTTGTTTCTTCCCAAATGTATTGAACTTCTTTATGAAGCATAGATCTTGTCTGTTCATCTAAAGCACCGAATGGTTCATCCATTAAAAGGATTTTCGGGTCCATTGCTAGGGCTCTTGCAATGGATACACGCTGCTTCATTCCTCCTGAAAGTTCATGAGGGTATGAATTGATAAATTTACTTAAATGGACGAGCTTTAAGTATTCGATGGCTTTTTTCTTTGCCTCTTCTTTTTTCATTTTCTTTTTTAACGCAAACATGACGTTTTCAAGAACTGTTAACCAAGGCATAAGTGCTGCTTCTTGGAATACGACCCCGCGGTCAGACCCTGGACTTGTAATTACTTGGTTGCTAACTTCAACCGTACCAGTTGTTGCTTGGTCTAATCCTGCAACAATATTTAATAACGTTGACTTTCCGCATCCAGAAGGACCTAGCAACGATAAAAACTCTCCTGATTTTAATTCAAGATTAATATTTTCAAAGACTGTGTATGCTGTTTTGTCATCTTTGTTATGGAATGTCTTGCCTACATTTTTAATTTGAACCTCAGCCATTGCACAGACCTCCTTTAAGTCCCTTAATTTTCTAATTTTTGATAAAACATATCTTTTTAGTCGGCTTTAATCATGTTGTTAGTATATGACGGAACTTTTTGTCTGTCAACACTTATTTCCGTATATTTTAGTAAGTTAAACAGCTTGTTGACAGTCTTCTGAAACTGTAAGGCTATATTTATAAAAGCAGCCGTATGAAAGTCACTTAAGCAAGGGAACAAGAGACATGAAGCAAGGTTTCTTCATGCCTTATATGAGAGGTGGCCCATCAAGTTCCAATATAAATCGTCTGATTTCATAGTTCTTGTTGTTGATGTAATTGATGATTTAATTCATATAGTACGGCTTGGATTTGTTGTTCGGTTTGTAGTATTTCCTGTTGAATTTGTGGGACAGAAGATTTTTCTTCTTCTTTTAATTGTTGGATTAGATCTTGAAGTTCATTTTCTGCATCATACATTAAATTTGGATGTTGGTCTTTAGTCTGCAATGCTTGTAAAGCACGTTGCATAGCAAGTATTGATTGATGCACGACTTGGTTCTGTGGTTGAGCCACTGCAAATCCCCCCTATGTGAGTCTTTACGTTTTAAAATTAAAATATATTCACGTCTTTCAAGGAAATAAAATGGGAAAAGACAGGCTATTAATAGTATGGATAGGGATAGGAAGGATTATTTCTAAATGTTATCTAATATGACTTTTATCCTATAAGGCAACGGAATCGTTTGATGAGTTCCAAGGATATCTTAAAGAAAAATGATGGCTGCTTTCACATTCTTTCTTTGAAAAAGAAGATAAAAAGTGAGTATTTGCTTATAGTTTGTAGGAAATAATTAGCTGACTTTCGCTTTTCTGTCATAAATAAAAAGAAACCTACGTGAATTTTTGCTATACTGTTTAGAGCATAGTAATGATAAGGTGGAGTACAGGCATGGCAAAACCAAATGAAATTATTGATATTTTACGTCATTCCAGGCATGATTGGTTAAATGTAATGCAATTGATTAAAGGAAATCTTGCCTTGAACCGACCTGAACGAATTGAAGAGATTATTCATTCAGTCATACAGCAGTCTCAAAACGAAAGTAAGTTATCCAATTTAAACATACCAGCGTTAGTTGCGGATTTATTAACTTTTAATTGGGAAAACCATTATTATGAACTAGAAATAGAAGTCATTGGTGATGTGAAAGATTTAAGCCATTATGAGAACGAGCTCCATGAGTGGTATTCTCAATTTATAAAATTGCTGGATCAATGCTGTGATGAAGGTACTGAAAATCATTTATTAGTTACGTTCCAATTATTAGAGGAAGAAGTAAAGATAATTTTTGATTTTCAAGGACAGTTCAAAGATATTTCTGTAATTGAATCTTGGTTCGAGTCCCCATCATCAGAACTATTAGTCATTGCTGAAAAAGAGATTTCAGTTAATGAGATGTTTTGTGTAGTAACGTTGAATTAATTAGAGGTGAGATCACAATGTTTGTAGATAAGGTCAAGGTTTATGTAAAAGGTGGCGACGGTGGGAACGGAATGGTTGCCTATCGCCGCGAAAAATATGTTCCAGACGGCGGGCCAGCTGGCGGCGACGGTGGAAAAGGGGCAGACGTAGTTTTTGAAGTGGAAGAGGGATTACGAACGCTCATGGATTTCCGCTACCAGAAGCATTTTAAAGCACCAAGAGGAGAGCATGGTCGTCCAAAAAATCAGCATGGGAAAAATGCGGAAGATTTTGTGATTAAAGTTCCGCCTGGCACAACGGTTGTTGATGATGATACGAAGGAAGTAATTGCTGATCTAACACAACACGGGCAACGTGCAGTAATTGCTAAAGGTGGTCGTGGCGGACGAGGAAATTCGCGCTTTGCTACTCCTTCGAATCCGGCACCTGAAATTGCTGAAAATGGAGAACCGGGTATTGAACGTTATATCTCGTTAGAACTAAAGGTACTTGCAGATGTTGGTTTAGTCGGTTTCCCGAGTGTTGGTAAATCAACATTACTATCTGTCGTTTCAGCAGCCAAGCCAAAAATTGCGGATTATCATTTTACAACGCTTACCCCGAACTTAGGTGTTGTAGAGACCGAAGATGGAAGAGGCTTTGTTATGGCCGATTTACCAGGATTAATTGAGGGCGCCCATTCAGGAGTAGGGTTAGGTCATCAATTCTTAAGACATATTGAACGTACGAAAGTCATCGTACATATTATCGATATGTCTGCTTTAGAAGGTCGAGACCCTTATGAAGATTACGTCAAGATTAATGATGAACTAAAACAATATAATATGCGTCTATTAGAAAGACCACAAGTTATTGTTGCAAATAAAATGGACATGCCTGATGCAGAAGAAAACTTAGTTAAATTTAAAGAGGCATTGCAAGAAGATATTCCAATCTTCCCGATTTCTGCTTTTACAAGACAAGGGGTAAGGGAACTTCTTTTAGCAGTTGCTGATAAAGTAGATACGACACCAGAATTCCCACTCTATGAAGAAGCACCAGATCAAACAAGAGTTCTTTATAAGCATGAGAAGAAAGAAGATCCTTTCATGATCTCTAGAGCTGACGATGGTTCGTATGTGATTTCGGGTACAGAAATTGAAAAACTTTTCAAAATGACAGACTTCTCTCGCGACGAGTCCGTTCGTCGTTTCGCTCGTCAATTGCGTGGAATGGGAGTAGATGATGCACTAAGACAAAGAGGTGCAAAAGACGGGGATATTGTCCGCTTGCTTGAATACGAATTTGAGTTTATTGAATAAGCTGTAAAAAGAGAGCTGCCTTGGACTAGGCGGCTCTTTAGACTTTTACCAATTATAAAAATAACGATGGATAAAGTCTATGAAGCTAAAACTAAAGACCGGAGCACCAGAAAGTATTATGATCTCAAGTGGATTTTACCATTGTCAAAAAGTTCTAACAAATTTATAATGAAAAATAACTTTAGATGGGGATCGGTGGTGGTATTATGTCCAGAGGAATTGAGCAATTTTATCTTGTTCGAGAAGATATGTTAACTGAAGCGATGCAAAAGACGCTAGAAGCGAAGGAATTACTAGACTCGGGAAAAGCAAAGAAAATTAATGAAGCTGTGAAAGAAGTTGGATTAAGCCGAAGTGCATTTTATAAATATCGTGATGGGATATACCCTTTTCATAAAATGCTTAAAGAGAAGATAATAACTTTATCCATTAATTTAGAGGATCGCTCAGGAACATTATCGCAACTTCTGTCTATTGTAGCTGCATCGGGATGTAATGTACTCACTATTAATCAAACGATCCCGTTAAAAGGGAGAGCGAATATCACGTTATCATTGGATACGGTGTCAATGAAAATGGAAGTAAATAAACTTATGCAGTCGATTCGTGATTTAGAGACCGTAATTAAGGTAGAAATTGTAGGTTCAGGCTCTTAACAGAAAGGAACGGTGTACTTAGGTGAAAACGATTGGATTTTTAGGACCAGTTGGTACATTTACAGAAATGGCCACCATGTCTATTTTTCCGAAACAAATACGAAAAGAATTTTCAACAATTCCAGCATGTATGGAAGGTGTTTCTACTGGAGAGGTAGACGCTGCAGTTGTTCCATTAGAAAATGCGATTGAAGGATCTGTGAACTTAACTCTAGACTATATCATTCATAAACATCAGCTTCCAATTGTCGGGGAAGTCGTTGTGCCTGTTGAACAACATCTGCTTATACACCCTAAACATAGAGACGATTGGAAAGCAGTTAGTACGATATATTCCCATCCCCATGCCATTGCTCAATGTCATGAGTTTCTAAGAACCGCCTTACCACAAGGTGAAGTGGAATATACAAATTCTACAAGTGCAGCAGCAAAATTCATCATGGAAAATTCAGATCTGAAAGCAGCAGCAATTGGTAATGAATTAGCAGCCAAGACCTATAATCTTTCAATTATTGCAAAAAATATTCATGATTATGATAATAATCGTACTCGGTTTGTGATCTTATCTAGAAAGAAAGATGAAATCATTACACCTTATACTGTTGGACATAAGACGACATTAATGGTGACCTTGCCATCTGATTATTCCGGGGCTCTCCATCAAGTGTTAAGTGCATTTTCTTGGAGAAAACTTAACCTTTCAAAAATAGAGTCTCGTCCAATGAAGACGGGCTTAGGTAATTATTTCTTTGTCATAGATGTTGAACAAAAAATGGATGAAATTTTAATACCTGGTGTTATGGCTGAATTAGAGGCATTAGGATGTGGAGTCCGTGTATTAGGAAGTTATCCTTGTTTTACAATCGCATCGGTTGATGATGTATCTAAAAAGCCAATTCCCGAATAACAATACTAAATAAATAAATAAATAAATAAATAAATAAATAAATAAATAAAGAGTGGAATAATCACCTTTTCTAAATAATCGGTTAACTCCACTCTTTAATGTGTTAATTTAATAAAAAGCCTCTTTGTTTTAAAGCCTCAATCGCAGCCTCAATATGCTCCATTCGATCCGCTTCTATCGTGTGAAGATGTACTCCTTCGGTTAACTCGGAAAGTAGTGCGGCTTTTGTATTACGCATTTTTTCAATAAATAGTTTTACATCATTTCGATTATTTAACATTAAAGAACCTGTTAAATCCCCATATATCGGGTGTTCAATCATGACATCACGAATGGTTACACGATTATCTACGAGTAACAACAGCTCCTCTTCTGTTTCATCTGGGAAGTGCTGACAAGCAATGACTTGTTTAACGGTTTGCTCTTCTGAAGTTGGTTTTATATACATATAGCCTTGTGCCGTTGCTAGGAGTGGATAATTTCTTGCTTTTAAAATTGAAATATCTTGGACGATCACTTGGCGGCTTACACCTGTTTTTTCTGCTAATTCATTTCCCGTAAGAGGAGTACTGGCCGTTTTTAACCAGCTTAAAATTAAATTCCTGCGCTCTTCTCCTAATATTTTTTTTGTAGTCATTAGTTTCCCCTTCCTATCTTTAAATTAAGAATGTCTCAAAGCCCACTAGTGAAATGATTTAATGAGAATAAAATTGTTCAATGATGTTATTTAATGCAGCAACGGTATAACGGATATGCTCTTCAGTCGTTTCTTTTCCAAAGGATATGCGAATCATTTCTCTCGCCTCATCGAGAGTTTTTCCGGTTTCAGTCATTGCTCTTGAAGGTGAAGTTTGTCCAACTTTACAAGCACTTCCCGTTGAGATGGCGATACCTCTCCGGTTACATTCAAGCATAATATACTGTCCTTCTATTCCTTTTACTCGTAAACAAAGATGATGTGCTAAACGGTTCGTCGGATGCCCCTCAAGGATAATCTTAGTGCGATCAATAGAATTTAAAAATAGCTGTTGTAGTTCCTGATAACGCTTTGTTTCTGCGTCTTGTTCTAAAAACAAATGCGATGCTGCAACTGTAAACGCTGCGATTCCAGGGACATTTCCTGTTCCTTGCCTGAAACCTTTTTCTTGTGAGCTGTTTGGTACAGTTGCTTTCCATGACAGTTCAGGTGACAAGTATACAGCCCCAACTCCTTTTGGTCCATAAATTTTGTGGGCAGACATTGTGACAGCTGAAAGATTGCATGCTTTTACATCTATTGGAACTTTTCCAAACGTTTGTACACAATCACTATGAAAAAAGATGTTTCGATCCTTCAAAAATCGTCCGATCACTTCTATATTCTGAATGGTTCCAAGCTCACTGTTGGCATGTCCGATTGAAACAAGGACAGTTTCTGGATTGATTTGTCGTTCTAATTGTTCGATTTCCACTTCCCCGTATGAATTGACAGGAACAAATGAGATTTTAAAACCTTCTTCTCTTAATAGTTCTAACGAATTAAGGACAGAAGGGTGTTCAATATTTGTTGTAATAATGTGATTACCATGGTGTTTATTGCCTCTTGCAATAGATAATAGTGACAAATAATTACTTTCCGAACCACCACTAGTAAAATAAATGCCCTCTTTTTCCCCGTTAATCATTTTTGCAATGTCAACTCTTGATTGATCTAGTAACTGGTTAGCAGTTGTACCATAATCATGTAAGCTGCTAGGATTCCCAAAAAATTCTTTCGCTGCCTTAGCGTATATCGACAACGATGTTTTAGACATTGGTGTAGTTGCACAGTAATCGAGATATATCATTTATAAAGACCTTCTTTCAGGCGTATTTGCTTGGTTTCTATTATCTTACACGAATAGAATTATAAAAAACTCTTGTCACTAGTTTAAAATTATGTAAAGATAGGTGTCAAGACAGGTGTAAATGACTAAGGAGGTCATTTAGTATGAAAGTATTTACGTCAGATGTCATTATCATAGGAAGTGGAATTGCAGGATTAATGGCAGCTGAGCTTCTTTCTTTCGATAAGAATGTGATACTTATCACAAAGTCAGATGTGGTAAGAAGCAACTCAATTATGGCTCAAGGTGGTATTGCTGCAGTCGTGGATAAAGAAGATGATTGGAGAGATCACTTCTTTGATACGGTTCGTGCGGGTTGTTACCACAACTGTGAGGATGTCACTGAGCTTCTTGTTAGACAAGGACCGAAAATGATTGAGAAATTGGAAGACATTGGGGTGCAGTTTGATAAAGGAAAAGATGGTAAGTACTTACTAGGCCAAGAAGGCGCACACTTAAAACGGAGAATTCTCCATGCTGGTGGAGATGCAACAGGTAAGGAATTAATTTCAAAACTTATATCTAGAGTAAAACAGAGTGTCACTATTCATGATCATATGAACGCGATTGATTTAATTATTAAGAACGGTCGTTGTAATGGTGTCGTTTGTATAGATCAAGATCAACAATATGTTCAATACTTTGCACCTCATGTTGTTTTGGCTACAGGTGGTGCAGGACAATTATATTCAGTTACTTCCAACGATTCGTCCATAACGGGGGATGGAATGGCGTTGGCTTATCGTGCAGGTGCCAGACTTGCAGATATGGAGTTTGTTCAATTTCATCCGACAATGCTTGTAAAGAATGGAAAAGGTGCTGGATTAGTTTCCGAAGCAGTAAGAGGAGAAGGTGCTCGTCTTATTACAGAAGATGGCAAGTTGTTAATGGAAGGTAAACATGAACTAGGTGACTTAGCTCCTCGTGATGTAGTGGCCAGAGAGATTTTTGAGCAGGTATCTAATCATCAAAAAGTGTTCTTAGATATAAGACCTATTAAAGATTTTAAACGAAAATTCCCTTCGGTTTCTGCACTTTGCTTGGGGGCTGGAGTTACATTAGAAGACGGTCTCATTCCGGTTTCTCCTGGTGCACACTTTGTCATGGGTGGCGTAGAAACAACATCTTATGGAAAAACGACTGTAGAGGGCTTATATGCGATCGGTGAAGTTGCAAATACAGGTGTTCATGGTGCAAACCGGCTGGCGAGTAATTCGCTCTTAGAAGGGGTTGTGTTTGCGAATGAACTAGCTAGGGCCATCATTCAATCCGATGAAAGTATTATGAAAACGAATGTAAAGCCAATTGCTATTATTGATAAAAAGTATCCGCAACCTCTACCAACGGAAGGTGAAGTACAAGCGGTTATGTCTAAGTATGTTGGCATCGTAAGAACGAAAGAGAACTTAGTAAAGGCAATGAAATGGTTTGAGAGGTATGAAGAGTTAATTCAATCTAATCAAAGATACATCCTTTCATGTGAACAACATACGATACGCAATATGTTGACTGCAGGCTACTTAATTACTACTGCGGCACTATGCCGCAAGGAAAGTCGTGGAAGCCATTTCCGTTTAGATTATCCGCTTGCGAGTGATCGTTGGTCTAACCAAACGGTATTTTGTTTGATTAATAAACAAGAGCCGTATGTACGAAATAAAAAAGATTACGTTAGTGACTTTGTGATATAGGGGGACAATCATGAACCATCTTAAGGTAAAAGAAAAACTACAGCAATTTTTCATTGAGGATATTGGTGAAGGAGACGTCTCAACCAATACGATATTTTCCGATGATGATATTCAGACAGGAAAATTCATAATAAAAGATGAGGGGGTCATATCCGGCCTTCAGATTATTAAGCTAGGCTACGAACTTCTTAATTCCGATGTAGATGTCCAGTTGCATTATAACGATGGAGAAAAAGTCAGCTTTGGAACTTGTGTCGCTCAAGTAACAGGACCAGTCAAAACATTATTGACTGGAGAAAGAGTCATTTTAAATTTATTACAGCGGATGAGTGGGATTGCAACTTTTACAAGAGTTGCTGTAGATACATTAAATGATGATCATACGAGGATTTGTGATACGAGAAAAACGACTCCAGGCTTAAGGATGTTTGAAAAGTACGCTGTGAGAAGCGGCGGAGGGTTTAATCATCGCTTTGGACTTTATGATGGGGTCATGATTAAAGATAATCATATCACAGCAGCTGGGAGTATAATGGCTGCAGTAAATCAAGCAAAATCAACGCTTGGTCATATGGTTAATATTGAAGTTGAAGTCGAAACAGAGGAAGAACTCCGAGAAGCTATTGAAGCTGGTGCCCATATTATCATGTTTGATAATTGTCCTCCAAAAGTAATGAGAGAATGGGTTAAACTTGTTCCCAAACATATTGTTACGGAAGCATCAGGTGGCATACAAGTCAGTGACCTTGGAAATTACCGGAATATCGGAGTAGATTATATTTCATTAGGTGCATTAACACATTCTGTTAAGGCATTAGATATTAGTTTTAATTTAGAAGGGGGTAAAAAAGGATGAGCTTAGTGGAATTAATGAATACAAATCAAGGTCTTCCTGAGAAATATAAACAAATGTCAACAGAGGAAATGGAAAATAGAATTCGTGAAATTAAGGCAGAATTAGGCGAACGTCTATTTATTCCAGGTCATCACTATCAACGGGATGAAGTTATTCAATTTGCTGATGCAAGTGGAGATTCCCTGCAACTAGCTCAAATTTCTGCAAAAAACAGTAAAGCAGATTATGTTGTGTTCTGTGGTGTTCACTTTATGGCGGAGACAGCAGATATTTTAACGGATGATCGTCAAGTAGTAGTATTACCTGATATGCGCGCGGGCTGTTCTATGGCTGATATGGCCGATATTAACCAAACAGAAAAAGCATGGAAAACATTAGGAATTGATTTTGGAGATACCATCCTGCCGTTAACTTATGTGAACAGTACAGCAGCTATTAAAGCATTTTGTGGACGTAACGGTGGTGCGACTGTTACTTCTTCTAATGCTAAAAAGATGGTTCAATGGGCTTTTACACAAAAAGAAAGAATTTTATTTTTACCAGACCAACATCTAGGAAGAAATACTGCATTTGATTTAGGAATTCCACTCGAACAAATGGCAGTGTGGGACCCAATTGCAGAAAAGCTTGAATATGAAGGAAACATTGACGATATCAAGGTTATTCTCTGGAAAGGTCATTGTTCAGTTCATGAGAAATTTACAGTCGAGAATATTAGAGAGCTTCGTGAAACGGATCCAGATTTTCAAATTATTGTACACCCAGAATGTACACATGAAGTTGTTCAATTAGCAGATGATGCTGGGTCTACGCACTATATTATTGAAAAATTAAAGGCTGCTCCAGCAAATAGTAAGTGGGCAGTAGGAACAGAGATGAACTTAGTTCGTCGTTTAGGACAGGTTCATACAGATAAAAAGGTTATTTCATTAAATCCTAATATGTGCCCATGTCTAACAATGAATCGAATTGACCTTCCACATTTATTATGGTCGTTAGAATCAATTGTAGATGGAACACCAGTAAATCAAATAAAAGTGGATAAAGATGTTGCAAAAGATGCATTGTTAGCATTAGAGCGCATGTTAGAACGAGTTTAACTCGAAGTGAAGGGGGATTAGTTTCCTCCTTCTTTTTTTATTTCTTATCAATTAAGCTCGGTTAAGGTGATCGTAAATGGTTATAGGACGAGGTTTGACCGCATAGATTGACCTTAGAGTAATCATTTCGTCCATTTATTCTATAAAGCA
Organism: Alkalihalobacterium sp. TH-98; assembly: GCF_057473385.1. Taxonomy (NCBI): domain Bacteria; kingdom Bacillati; phylum Bacillota; class Bacilli; order Caryophanales; family Bacillaceae; genus Alkalihalobacterium; species Alkalihalobacterium sp. TH-98. The sequence continues at coordinate 22,686 of NZ_JBYCKM010000044.1, forward strand.
AATGGAAACTAAGCTAAGGAGGGACATTTATGAAGATTCACATCGTTCAAAAAGGAGACACATTATGGAAGCTCTCCAAAAAGTACAACGTAGATTTTGAACAGTTAAAAGCAGCTAACGATCATTTATCTAACCCAGATATGATTATGCCAGGCATGAAGATTAAAATTCCGACGGGGAGTGTTCCTGTAAAAAAAGAACAGCCGTTAGATGCTCTCGTAGGAATGGCTAAGAAGAAAGAAGCTCCTATCGTTAAAAAAGAGGAGCCAGTAACTCCGCCGGTAAAAGAAAAACCAATCGTTGCACCGAAACCGCCGGAAAAACCAAAGGAAATGCCAATGCCAGAAATGCCTCCAATGATGATGCCAACGGCTCCGCCGCCGCCACCTCAGCCGCAGCCTATTACTGCAAAACAAATGCAAGAATTTAATATGAATTTTAATATTTATAAGCCGCAACCATATCAACCACCAGCACCAGCACCTAAAGTGCCAAAACCACCTAAGCCAGTTGCGCCAAAGGTGGAAAAACCAATGGTTAAGCCAGAGGTACCGAAAAAACAGCCAATTAAACAAGAGATGCCGAAAAAACCAGCAGTAATGCCAAAAGAGCAGCCAATGAAAATGCCAACTATGCCAAAAGAGGAGGCAATGATGAAACCTCAAATGAAGCCCCAAATGGCACCGATGGATCAAATGGCGCCAATGCCGCAAATGGCACCGATGCAACAACAAATGGCACCAATGCCGCAAATGGCGCCTATGCAACAAATGGCACCTATGCAACAGATGGTCCCATGCCCACCGTATTATCCAGTATCGCCGGTTCTCCCAGGTTGTGCTCCTTGTGGCAGTGGTGGACAGTGGGTATATGGGCAACAAATGGCTCCAGGTTACGGACAGCAAATGATGCCGCAACAAGCTATGCCACAGCAACACCATCAAATGATGATGCCACAACAAGCAATGCCACAGCAACACCATCAAATGATGATGCCGCAACAAGCTATGCCACAGCAACACCATCAAATGATGATGCCACAACAAGCAATGCCACAGCAACATCATCAAATGATGATGCCGCAACAAACCATGGCACAGCAACATCATCAAATGATGCCGCAACAACCATTTGCACCACAGCCACACGATATGGACGAAATGCAACCGTGGACTGGAATGGCACATTCTCCACAACTGCCAGGATCTCATCACCAAGCGGGTATGCCCGGTGGAATGACAGGTCCAGGTCAGCCGATGAGTCCTCAGATGCCTCATCAATTCCAAGAATTTGATGAATTTGATGATTAATTAAATGAACTTATATAGGATGAGACAGTGAAATATTGCTGTCTCTTTTTTTATATTACACCACGGCAGTCATTATTTTTATAAAGAAGTACGCACTAGATGAAAATTTTGAGAGTTAAAGCCCTTGTTTTTACTTCTTTTCCTACATATTAACAGACTAAAAAAGATCACAAAATGCCACTATAAGTGGTGAAAGGAGGAGATACAAATGCGAAAATTCGCGATCACAATTACTGCAGCAACAATGATAATAGGTGGTTTAGCTGGATGTGGTGTCGATAATCAAGCAAGAGATATGGGTGGCGCTGGTGCAGCTAACCGAGAAATTGGTTATACAGATGCTGGTAGACATGGAGCCGCTGGTGCAGGTGCAGGTGCCCATGGTGAAGTTGGACTATTTGGTCAAGGCCGTGGAGCTGGCATGACTGGACAGGGAGCTGCTGGAGCAGGTGCTCACGGTGGTACTGGAGCTGGAGCAGGTGCTGGTGGTGGATTATTCGGTGGTGCTGGATTTGGCGGCGCTGGAGCTGGCACTGGTGGACACGGGATGACAGGAGCAGGAGCTGCTGGCGGTCGTGGAGTAACTGGTGCAAGATGGACTGGGGAAGGTCCTATCACGGATATGTTTACACCAAATAATCGTGCTGGACGTCAAGGTATTACTGGTTTTGGCGTTGAACAACGTCGAGGACAAGGCATTCGTGGTGGCCAATTAGGTGTTAATGACCGTAATGCTGGTTTAAGAGGTACAGACAGAACAATGAACCAACGAATGACAGGTCCTAACTATGATATGCGTGGCACTGGTATCGGTGGAGCAGGTTTCACTGGTCGTGGCATGGCTGGAAGAACAGGTATGACTGGTGCTGGAACTGCAGTACCACATGGAACATTAAATGATGGTAACCAAACAGGTATGGGTGGCGCAGCTACTCGTGGAGCTGGTATCCAAGGTCAAGCTGGTACTCGTGGTGGTGCTACAGGTATTACAGGTGGCAACCGTGAAGGTATGGTAGACCAACGTGGTGTTTTACGTGGTCAAAATCGTACAATGAGAGGCCAGACTACAGCTAATTATCACCGTGGGTATGATGGACAAACAGTTCAAGAAATTGAACGTTCTGTAGAAAATATGGACGGTGTTAGAGATTGCCGTGTTGTTATGCATGACGATCAAGTTGTAGTTGCAGTTGAACCAACAGATAGAGATAATGGAGCTAAATTAGAAGAAAAAGTTGAGAACAACATTGAAAACATGGTACGTGGTAAAAACGTTCATGTTGTAACTGAAAAAGATGCTATGACACGCGTTCGTACAATGGACGACCGTCTACGTGGGGGAGCAGCATTTGATGAAGTCGCAGCTACATTCACTGAGATGGTAAGAGACTTAGGTCGTGCAGCTGGTCGACCGTTTGAACGTACTCGTAACTAGTTGTATATAGTTCTTTAAGATTGAGCAGGAGATTATTTCTCCTGTTCAATATACATATGTAACCAACCCTCCGTTTACTAGCATATTCAGTAATGGTAAATTTATACCTCTTATTCTCACACTAGAAGAACAATTGGAATGAATTTCATCACTTTACGGATAAAAGCATTTATTCATGGCTAGAATAATTATGAATAAATGCTTTTATTTTTTATATGGTGGTGATTATATGAAGGGCGGTCAAATCATTAAGAAAATAACAAGGAGACATATGGTTATAGCTGTCCTATTTTCTTTAAGTTTTGTCTTACTCTTAGGATTTCAACCAGAAAGCGCAAAGACTATTCAATCCCATGCTTCTAAGTCAGTAGTTCCAGTAACGAAACTGGTTGAAAATGTAGATACAGATGTAGATGCAGGCCCTAAAACAATACAAGTAATATTACAACGTGTATACTTAGATGGTGAAATAAGTGAAGAAGTAGTAGAAGAAACCATTTGGTCTATGGAGGACTTTTGGGCATTTTATGACCAATGGCTGCTGGTTGATCAAAATGAAGAAGAAATACTTTTTAAGCAGGAGATAGATGATATATCACCTTTATTAAAAATTAATGGATATTTTGGAATATCAGAAGATGGTGTTTTAAATATTTATGAAGGAAAACCAGATGACCAAAAAATCATTCAGTCTTTCTTCCAAATCAATACAAAAAAATTAAAAAGCCATCATGAAAGTAAACTAAAAAACGGAATTCCGGTAATGTCACGTGAAAATTATCAGGAAGTTTTAAAAACGTTTGAAAAATATGCGATAACAGAAATGTAAAAAGACGTGATACCTTCACGTCTTTTTTTCGTTGTGCGCTGTTTAGATCATCCTTCTTATCAAGTGCATAGAACGTTACCTTTAAGGTAAAGAGTTGAAGCACTAAATTATCGTTGGTACGCTGTTGTGGAATGATTTCGAGAATTAGTAACAGCGCAGAATGATGAGCAGTAGAGGGGGTATTTATGGAGAAAAGGATGAACGAAAAGGCTGAATTGTGAGCGGTAGAGGGAAAGATTAGGAGAAAGCGTGAATGAAAAGGGTTGAATCGTGAGCAGTAGAGGGAAAAATTAGGGGAAAGCGTGAACGAAACGGCACGAATCGTGAGCAATATAGGGAAAAGTTAGGAGAATGCGTGAACGAAAAGGGTTAAATCGTTAACGGTAGAGGAAGAATCTAGGGGGGATAGTAACTAAAAGCAGTGTGTTTTACACTATATGAAAAAGTTTGGATATGATAAGATATAGAAATACATGTTCGTTTTTTTACATAAGATTAGACTAGCTGAATTTTGTAATTATACAAAGCATGCAGTTAAAAGGGAGAGAGTAGGTTGTTTGATTATATTCAAGGAAAAGTAGACCATATAGATGTTCAATTTATTGTAATTGAAACACACGGGATAGGTTATCAAATTCATTGTCCTAACCCATATATATTCCAAAAAGAATTAGGTGAAGAATGTAAGATCTATACATACCAACATGTTAGAGAAGATTTAATCCGGCTCTATGGTTTTAAAACAAGGAAAGAGCGACATTTATTTGAAAAGCTATTAAATGTTTCTGGAATTGGACCTAAAGGTGCTTTAGCCATTCTTGCTTCGGGTCAACCTGAACAGCTGGTTAATGCAATTGAAGAAGAAGATGAAAAGTTCCTTGTCAAATTCCCTGGTGTTGGTAAAAAGACAGCGCGGCAAATCATTTTAGATTTAAAAGGTAAATTAGATGAATTTGCACCTAATCTTTTTCAACAAGATTTATCGGAAGCATTTAGTAAGCCTAAAAACAGCATGACTTCCAAGGAACTAGAAGAAGCAGTTGAAGCATTAAAAGCACTAGGTTATGTGGATCGTGAAATCAATAAGATTGTTCCACAGCTGGAAAAAGAACAGTTGACTACAGATCAATACATAAAAAAAGCATTACAACTTATGCTGAAGCTGTAATAACAATCGGACAGGAGGAAAAATTGTGGAAGAACGTATAATTTCTGCACAATCGCAGATCGAGGAAGACATGATTGAGGGCAGTCTCCGTCCGCAACAATTCTCTCAGTATATTGGGCAGGAGAAGGTTAAAGACAACCTTAAGATCTTTATTGAAGCGGCAAAAATGCGTCAAGAATGCTTAGATCATGTCCTTTTATATGGCCCGCCAGGACTTGGAAAAACAACGTTGTCTTCTATAATTGCCAATGAAATGGGAGTTCAGATGAGAACGACTTCAGGACCAGCTATAGAACGACCAGGGGATTTAGCAGCTGTCTTAACAGCATTAGAACCTGGGGATGTCTTATTCATCGATGAAATTCACCGATTGAACAGGGTTGTTGAAGAAGTTTTATATCCTGCGATGGAAGACTTTTGTATTGATATTGTTATCGGTAAAGGACCAACAGCAAGATCGGTACGTCTGGACTTACCGCCATTTACGCTTGTAGGAGCAACGACAAGAGCAGGGTTATTGTCAGCACCGCTGAGAGATCGTTTTGGAGTATTATCAAGGTTAGAATATTATAATGAAAAAGAACTGTCTGAAATTGTTTTACGGACAGCAGATATTTTAGAAGCAGAGCTGGGAGAAGATGCAGCACTAGAAATTGCAAGAAGATCTCGAGGAACACCGAGGATCGCTAACCGCCTCCTCCGCCGAGTCCGTGACTTTGCACAAGTACAAGGAGATGGTCAAATAACGGCATCCCTAGCTCACCACTCTTTAGAACGTCTACAAGTAGACCGTTTAGGATTGGACCATATTGATCATAAATTATTAATGGGGATTATTGAAAAGTTTCGTGGTGGTCCTGTTGGTATTGATACGATTGCAGCCACGATTGGTGAGGAACCAGATACAATTGAAGAAGTGTATGAACCATACCTTCTTCAAATTGGCTTTCTACAAAGAACACCGCGCGGAAGAGTTGTTACGCCTTTAGTCTACAGCCATTTTCAAATGGAGGTGCCAGAAGCTTGAGCAATATGCCTAAGCTGTTAATAACGATTGGTGTCATTTTAATTGTTATAGGAATTTTGTGGCAAGTAGGGGGAAGAATATTACCTCTAGGCAAACTCCCTGGTGACATTTTAATTAAAAAGGAAAATGCCACTTTCTATTTTCCGATTGTTACTTCCATTGTATTGAGTGTAGTGATTTCACTTATTCTATTGATCATCGGACGAATTCGTTAGGTTGTACTTGTGTTTAAGTTTTTGTTTATGTATGCTAATAAAGATTGACATCTGATCATTTTGAAAAGGAACGAATAAAATGAATGTAAACGACTTTGACTTTCACTTACCAGAAGAATTAATTGCTCAAACCCCTTTACTTGATCGAACGGCATCACGACTGCTTGTTTTAGATAAAGAAACGGGTGCAATAAACGACCGACATTTCTACGAAATCGTTGATTTTTTTAACGAGGGAGACTGTCTTGTATTGAATGATACGAGGGTGCTTCCTGCGCGGCTGTTTGGAATAAAAGAAGATACTGGAGCTAAAGTAGAAGTTCTTCTTCTCAAACAATTAGAAGGTGACTCTTGGGAAACGCTAGTAAAACCAGGTAGAAAGGTAAAAGAAGGAACGGAACTTGTATTTGGTGACGGAAAACTTCGCGGGATCTGTAGACAGAGTCTTGACCATGGTGGCAGAATTATCGAGTTTATGTATGAAGGGATATTTCATGAAATTTTAGATTCTCTAGGTGAAATGCCACTCCCACCTTACATTAAAGAACAGCTTGAAGATCAAGATCGTTATCAAACCGTTTTTGCTAAACATCGCGGGTCAGCTGCAGCACCAACTGCGGGGCTTCATTTTACTGAGGAACTTCTCGAGAAGCTTCGAGAAAAGGGTGTACATATTGCTTTTATTACGCTGCACGTTGGTTTAGGTACATTTAGACCAGTTAGTGTTGAGAGTATTGAAGAGCATGAGATGCATGCTGAGTTTTATCAAATGACTGAAGGAACAGCTGCACTTCTTAATCAGGTGAGGGAACAAGGTGGAAAAATTGTTGCTGTAGGTACAACGTCAGCCCGTACTTTAGAAACGATTGCAAGCCAATGTGATGGAGAGTTTGAAGCAGCTTCGGGATGGACGGATATTTTTATTTATCCTGGTTACAAATACCGGGGAATAGACTCTTTAATTACAAACTTTCACCTTCCAAAGTCAACACTAGTCATGCTCGTATCAGCATTGGCAGGAAGAGAGAATATACTTTCAGCTTATGAACATGCGGTCCGAAATAAATATCGCTTTTTTAGTTTCGGTGATGCTATGTTTATTAGAGAAGGAGGGCAACGTTAATTGTCTGCCGTAACCTATGAATTAATTAAAACGTGTAAACAATCTGGAGCTCGTCTTGGAAAAATCCATACTCCTCATGGCGTAATTGAAACACCGATCTTTATGCCAGTAGGGACATTAGCGACAGTGAAGACGATGAGTCCAGAAGAGTTAAAAGAAATCAACGCTCAAATCATCCTAAGTAATACGTACCACCTTTGGTTGCGACCAGGTCATGATATTATTAAAGAAGCAGGTGGCTTACATAAATTTATGAACTGGGACCGTCCCATCTTAACCGATTCTGGCGGGTTTCAGGTCTTTAGCTTAAGTGACTTACGTAAGATCGTAGAAGAGGGTGTTCATTTTAGAAATCATCTAAGCGGAGAGAAGCTGTTCCTTAGTCCTGAAGGTGCGATGGAAATCCAGAATGCGTTAGGACCAGACATTATGATGGCTTTTGATGAATGTCCACCATACCCTGCAGAATATGATTATATGAAAAGCTCTGTAGAACGAACGAGCCGTTGGGCCGAGAGGTGTTTAAAAGCTCATAAACGACCAGAAGATCAGGCGTTGTTCGGAATTGTCCAAGGCGGCGAATATGAGGAACTACGTAAGCAAAGTGCTGCTGATCTTGTCTCACTGGATTTTCCGGGCTATGCCATTGGTGGTTTATCCGTAGGTGAACCGAAAGATGTTATGAATCGAGTGTTGGAATTTACGACACCACTTTTACCGACAAATAAGCCTCGTTATTTAATGGGGGTAGGTTCGCCGGACGCTCTTATCGATGGTGCGATTCGAGGAATCGATATGTTTGATTGTGTTTTACCGACACGTATTGCCAGGAATGGGACATGTATGACAAGCACGGGACGTCTTGTTGTCCGTAATGCAAAATATGCTAGAGATTACCGACCACTTGATGAAAATTGTGATTGTCATGTATGTAAAAATTATAGTCGTGCCTATATTCGACATCTTGTAAAATGCGAGGAAACTTTCGGATTTCGACTTACCTCTTACCATAATCTTTATTTCCTGATAAAATTAATGGAACAAGTGAGACAAGCAATTCGTGAAGACCGTCTTCTTGACTTCAAAGAAGAGTTTTTCGAACAGTATGGATTTAATAAACCTAATGCGAAAAACTTCTAAAATCGTTCAAAGAATATGATCGTATGATCGTCTTTTTGAACACAGAACGAAAAACATTATATTTTATAAAGGGGGGAAATGAACATGGAAATGCTAGGTACGATTTTACCGTTGCTACTGATGTTTGCAATCTTCTGGTTTTTACTCATTCGTCCACAGCAAAAGCGTCAAAAAGCAATTCGTGAAATGCATGCAGCCTTACAAAAAGGTGATAAAATTATCACAATTGGTGGCTTGCATGGTGTCATTGATTCAATTGACGAAGACATCATGGTTATTCTTGTCAACGATAACCGCAAGCTTACGTTTGACCGTAATGCGGTACGTGAAGTTGTAAACCCAGATTGATGTACATAAAAGAGACTGACTCCTAAAGACTTGGTTCTACCGCCTATGGTAGTGTAGAAATGAACCTGAGCCTGTAAGTCAGTCTCTTTTTCTTTTTTTGTTAGGAAAGATAAATATAATTTGCTTAGAAATAAAACAAGCTGTCGCTCAAGTGTGTAAACTTAAAAGACAGCTTGTTTTATTTATTTTCCTACATTAACGCCAATTATTCCGCCAAAGACTGAAGCGAGTAAATAACCACCATGATATAAGTATTGTTCCATTGTGAAGGTTGAGTTGTAACCTAAATATTGGATCAAGAATGTGATGACTGTAAATAAAAGTGCAGTACCTGCTCCTACCATCCAACCTTTTTGTTTGGCTTTAACACCAGCTATCATTCCGCCGATGAAAAGCGCTAAAAAGGATACAATAAGAATAAACCAAGAAAATGATGCTTCAGTTAAAGAACTGAATGATAATATTAATGAAATAACAAAGCTAAAGGCAACAGCAATAAACAATACACCGATTAGACCATAAAGCATAGATCCGAATATCCCACGGTATACCAATGAAACCCTCTCCTCTCACCATTCATTTATAGGGGATGTTCAAAAAGTCTGGGAAAAATCTCTGTCAGTAGAAGATCTTTGACCTAAGCCCGCCACGTCCTGTGGAAACGTCGAAGTCACCAAATTCTGTGGAAGCTCGTTGGTTTGTTACAGCGTTCCTCACGTATTAGTAACATACGCTTTGGTACGGGACTCGCAACTGCACCGCCCTTGAACTTCTGGATCTTTTTGTCCTCCTTTTTGAACATGCACTTATACAGTTAATACAGCTTATTCATGCTTGGCCAAACATAGAATAAACTTTTTAAAAAAATGTTTGGTTTGTTAAAAATCAACATGAATGGGACATCCCTGACATAGGATGGTAGAAATAAGAGGGAGAGGAAAATTCAACATGGAAGTGACCTTAGCCTTTATCATTTTTATCATCAGTTACATATTCATCATTAGTGAAAAAGTTAATCGGGCATTAGTGGCCTGTTTAGGTGGAGTAGGAATGCTATTTGTTGGAATTATCGATTTGGACGGAGCTTTCCTGCAATATATTGATTGGCATACCATCTCGTTATTGTTAGCGATGATGATTTTAGTATCCATTACTAGTCAAAGTGGATTTTTCGAGTACATTGCCCTTCATGTTGCCAAATACGTAAATGGAAGACCCATTCCACTTCTTATATTAATATCGCTAATGACTGCACTCGGTTCAGCTTTTTTGAACAATGTGACTATGGTTCTATTAGTTGTTCCCATCATTCTAACTCTAACTAAACTATTAAAGCTTAATGCTGTCCCTTTTTTGTTATCGATCATACTGGCATCTAATATTGGAGGAACGGCAACCTTGATTGGGGACCCGCCTAATTTGATGATCGGGCAAGCTGTAGAGCATTTAACGTTTAATGATTTTCTTGTACATCTGGGTCCTGTGGTATTACTCATTTTTATAGTTGTCATGTTTGGGTTGGTGGCGTACTATCGAAATTCTTTACAAGTTTCATTAGAGGATCAGTCGAAGTTAGAAAGAGTGCGGCCAAAAGATTATTTAAAGGATAAAGTTTTATTATTAAAATCCATTTCGGTGTTAAGTATTACGACGATCGGCTTTATTATTCAACCGCTTTTGAATGTTGATATAACGAGTATTGCCATGGGTGGTGCGCTTCTGCTCATGTTGTTAACTTATCAAACGCAAGATGTAGAAGAAGTGTTCAAGTCGATAGAGTGGGTGACGTTATTCTTTTTTATCGGGTTATTTATGCTAGTAGGTGGTATTAAAGAGGTTGGCTTGATTGATGAAATTGCTAAGTCGATTATTTATTATACAGAAGGTGATTTACCAAAAACCGCTATTTATATCTTGTGGGGCTCAGGTATACTTTCTGGCTTTGTTGATAATATTCCGTTTGTGGCAGCAATGATACCAGTCATCCTTGAGTTTGAAAGTTACGGGATGACGAACTTAGATCCTTTATGGTGGGCCCTTGCTTTAGGGGCATGTCTTGGTGGAAATGCAACATTAATTGGCGCGACAGCAAATGTGATTGTTGCAGGCTTAGCAGTTAAAGCGAAACAATCCTTTAGCTATTTAGAGTTTTTAAAAGTAGGTGCCCCGGTCGCTCTTGTTTCGTTTATTATATCCACTATTTATATTTATTTTCGTTATTTGATCTATTTTTAAAAAATCTTTTGTCCGAATGGGAATGCAAAAAAAACTTTGGACGTGTTGCCAAAAGCTTCATCTCATTTTCTAACTGTCTAAGGCAAAAATAAAGCTAACTTTACTTGTTACAAGAAGGACTAGGTTTATTTTTCCTTTAGCTTAGGAAAGTCTTTATGACGTAGACGTAGGAGTGAGATGAAGGGAGGCGCGATCACTTGGATTTTTCAACGATAATTTTACGGACAATCTTTATTTATTTTATCATTTTGTTTATCTTTCGTTTCATGGGTAAACGTGAAATTGGTCAGTTATCAGTCCTTGACTTTGTCGTTTCTATTATGATTGCAGAGTTAGCAGTAATATCAATTGAGAATATTCGTGTCCCGATGCTACATACCATCATTCCGATCGTCGTACTTTCATTAATTCAAATTCTTTTTGCATATATATCGCTTAAAAGTGAGAATTTGCGAAAACTTGTAGATGGTAAACCTTCAGTTTTAATCAACCAAGGAAAAATTGATGAAGGAGAAATGCGAAAGCAGCGGTATAACTTTGATGACTTACTCGTTCAACTCCGGCAGAACAAAGTAAGTAAATTGTCTGATGTGGAGTTCGCTATCCTTGAACCTTCGGGAAAGTTATCGGTTATTGAAAAAGATAAAGACCGCCCAGATGATCAACAGCCAAGATTGCCATTACCGGTAATTCTCGATGGGAAAGTAAATGAAGATCATCTCGAACAACTCGGTAAAACGCCATTATGGTTAAGACAACAATTACGGAAGCTAGGTTATCGAGAAGTTAAAAAAATCTCTTATTGTGCTATACACGATGATGACAGCTTTTTTATTGATTTAAAGGATGAAAAATAAAGCAAGTCCCCCTTTATAGATGAAAGGGGGGCTATATTTTGTTCTTGGGCTTGTATAATTGAAAAAATTGTCCAATATAGTACATCCGTACAAGCAATAGGCTCCTTTCTGCAATAGGATGCAGTAGTAACAGAAAGGAGGAGACAAATGGATTATTATCAAATGTGCTGCAAGCACCGAGGAAAAGTTGTTACTATTTATGAAAAATGTGGACGTAGGCATTATGGCCGTATCGTTAATGTAGATCATCAATTTGTTTATATTGAACCCGTACACCCACATTCTAGTGGATTAGGTGGATTTAGTTATGGGTTTTATGGAGGATGGGGTTTCCGTCCATGGGGAGTTGGAGTCGTTCCAATTGCTTTAGCAGCAATCGGTGGATTTGCCTTAGCAAGCGCCTTCTTATGGTGGTAAAACCACAATTAGTATTATATAAGTAAACGGTACCAGGCACCTTTAACACATCAGTTCGTTAAAGGTGCCTGGTACCTAATTTTTTTAAGCTTTTGTGAATGGGGCTAGCCATTTTCCGATAAATGGTACCCGAATGATTTCTTCTCTTTTGATTAAACCGAATACGATCAGGAGTAATCCGTAGAATAGGCCAACAATCATTAGGGAGAGCAGGGTCTTAACAAGTAAGCTCATCGATAAGAAAGCATGTTCATATAAGAGCATTCCAACGGCTCCAGTCGCAATCATTGCAAGTAGCGATTTACCGACTTCTCGAACATGCAACGTAAAGCTTAACACTTTAACAATAGAAGCAAAGTGTAACAGCGTGACAAGGACCATACCAATTACGATTGCTAAGGCGGCTCCCATGATTCCAAGCTCTGGTCTAGTTGCAAGAACAAATATAGCGGCTGTTTTAATGACGGCGCCGAATAAACTGTTCATCATCGCAGCTTTTGCTAAATTTAAAGCTTGCAAAGTCGCTTGTAACGGCCCCTGAAAATATAAAAAGATGCTAAATGGTGCCATGACTTGTAGATAGATAGCTGTGTTTGGAGCATTATACATTAATGACATAATCGGCTCTGCGAATATATATAAAACGACAACAGATATTCCACCTGAAATAAGGGCGAGTCGTAAAGCTTGGTCCAAACGATGATTAATTAATCGATACTTTTTTTGTGCAGCTGCTTCACTAATTGCTGGGACAAGTGAAACTGATAAGGAATACGTGATAAAGGTCGGTAATAAAAGCAGTGGGATAACAAACCCTGCTAGTTCACCGTACTGCTTAGTGGCAACGACAGTTGCGACACCAGCAATTGCGAGACTTTGAGCAACAACAATTGGTTCAAAGAAAAAAGCAATGGAGCCGATGAGTCGACTACCCGTTGTTGGAAGCGCAATACTCATAAGTTCATTAAATGTAGTTTTTCCTTGACGCAAGTAATCCATAAAGCCTTTTCGAATGCGAATGCGCTTATTAGTTTTAAACATAAACAGCATGTAGAGGAGTGAGGCAAGTTCACCAATAACGACAGAGACCATCGCACCGGCCGCAGCGTATTCGACCCCGTAAGGTAAAAACGCACTTGTCATAACGGCTACTAGTGTAATTCGTACAACTTGCTCGATGACTTGAGAAAAAGCGGTGGGCCGCATATTTTGACGACCTTGAAAATATCCTCTAAGCACACTCGATAAAGCTACAATTGGGACAATCGGTGCAATGGCAATTAGGGGAAGGTAAGCTCGTTCATCTGTTAACAGGGTTTTAGCAATGATAGGTGCAAAAGCAATCATAGCTGTAGTAAAAATACCACTTAAAATTCCTGTCGTTGCTAGCGAAACAACAAGGATTCTTTTTATCTTTTTGCGATCTTTTTTAGCTTCAGCTTCCGCGACTAATTTCGAAATCGCAACTGGCAGTCCTAATTGTGTAATGGTGATTACGAGTAAGAGGGTTGGTACAGCCATACTATAAAGCCCTACACCTTCAGCACCCATAATTCTAGCGACTACAATTTTATTTATAAACCCTAAAATACGTGTAATTAGTCCAGCTAATATTAAAATAATTGTACCTTGTATAAAGGTTTGTTTTGACATGTGAGAAGCCCTACTTTCTAATAATGTGGTCTATGTCTACATTCATTTATATGCAAGCAAGGTGGTCAAGCATGACAAGTTGTTAGGTGAAAAATAATATCTGAAAAATGAATTGACATAACTGTTAGAAAGTGAGAAGATGACTTTTGATTCTGAATGTTGACAGCATAAATAAAACAAGCTGTACATAAATTGAAATACATCTCATTGTTAAAGGGGATTCAATATGTTTGAGTGGAAAAATATCTTTCGCGGTATGATGATTGGCATATCTGACCTTGTTCCCGGTGTAAGTGGAGGTACAATTGCTGTTATCCTTGGAATTTATGATCGTTTAATTGCAGCAATTAGTGGTTTCTTTAGTCGAAAGTGGAAAGATTATCTGGGCTTTTTAATCCCGTTAGCCATCGGAGCAATATTAGCAGTTTTTCTCTTAAGTCATCTAATTAAATGGTTGTTAGAGTACTATCCACAGCCTACTTATTTCTTCTTTCTAGGTTTAATAGGCGGAATTATTCCCTACCTATTTAGCAAGATAGATTATAAGAATACGTTTAAGCCTGCACATTATTTAGTTCTGGTTGTGTCTAGTATTGCTATTGGATCGACGGTCTTGTTTGTTGAAAGAGAAAGTCATACATTAATTGAATCGGTGACAGCTTCATCTGGATTAGTATTTTTCTTCTCGGGCTGGATTGCCAGCATGGCGATGTTATTGCCTGGAATTAGCGGATCTTTTGTCTTGTTATTACTAGGTGTATATCATTCTGTTATTCACGCTGTTGCGGAGTTAAACCTATTGATTATCCTAATTGTTGGGGCAGGCGTAGGTGTTGGCTTAGTTGTGAGTAGTAAGATCATTCGTTTCTTACTAAAGACGTTACCCGTTTTCACATATGCTTTTATCATTGGGATGGTCATCGGATCAATCGTAGTCATTTTCCCTGGAATTGAAAATAACATAATGTTACTGATCATTAGCATTGTAACGTTCATCGTTGGTTATTTCGTAGCTACAATCTTTGGCAAAATGGAAACCAATCGTAATGGAAAACTGTCCTAAGGGGCAGTTTTTTTTATGGGCTGAACACCATTGCTGATTAAAACCAAAAGCAGAGATTGATGAACCGTAAAGGAAAACTACGGGAGTCCATGAACCAAAACCGCAGAATGGTGAGCGGTAGAGGGAAAAAATAGGAGAAAGTGTGAACGAAAAGCACCGAATGATGAGCGGTAGAGGGGAAAATTAGGAGAAAGCGTGAATGAAAAGCAAGGAATGGTGAGCGGTTAAGGGAAAAACTAGGAGAAAGCAAGAACCAAAAGCAGAGAATGATGAGCAGTAGAGGGAAAAACTAGGAGAAAGCAAGAACCAAAAGCAAGGAATGATGAGCGGTAGAAGGAAAAAATAGGAGAAAGCGTGAACGAAAAGCACCGAATGATGAGCGGTAGAGGGAAAAGTTAGGAGAAAGTATAAACGAAAAGCACCGAATGGTGAGTTGTAGAGGGAAAATTTAGAGAAAAGCATCAAACAAAAGCGCAGAATAGTACAGGTTAAAGGAAACAACTTGAAAATCCGCGAACGAATTACAACGATTATTATCCGATAGCCACGAAAATCCACCAACAAACGAAAAACAAAAACCATATGAATATAATAGTTTTTTTATCACGAATAAGATTATAATGGAAGAAAGGGGAAAAAGGAGAGTCGATTGAATGAAACAGCAGTTTGAAGTTTGGAAAGATGATGTCCTGCCTGCGTTGCAAAGTAAAGTAGAAGAGTTTCAGATGCTTGGATATAACAAAGCGACAGTAGATCACTTATGGAAAAGTGTAATGTACAAATTACGTAAGAAGAAGGAATATATACATCTCCATGAATTTGTTAATGTGATTTTAACCCTTCGTGCCCCGGATTATATGAATTATTTAACTGTGGAAAATTACAATGCTAGCGATTGGTTTGCAAATGAAGGAGTTATTGAAGAGTTAGTTGGAGAGGAAAACAACTAAACTGCAATACTAACCTATAATTGACATGGAAAAAGTACAATAGCTATAATTGAACTATTGCTTATTTTTTGGACAAGTATAATTGTTGTGATTGTTAAGGAGGAAGTTCATACTATGGTGAAAAAAGGTCGTATTTTTACTTTTTTTCTCATTGTAATTATTCTTGGTGGTTTAATAAGTACGACCATTATGGGAATTGCAAAGGAAATTAAGTTAGGTTTAGATCTTCAAGGTGGATTTGAAATTTTATATCAAGTCAAGCCTGTGGATGAAGGCGGTGTCATTGATGATGACGTCCTCAATGCAACTGTAAGTGCTCTAAATCAACGTGTTAACGTTCTAGGTGTTTCGGAGCCATACATAACAATTGAAGGTGAAGACCGAGTTAGGGTTCAGTTGGCTGGAGTAGAAGATCAGCAAACGGCACGTGATTTACTAGCGACTGAAGCACAGCTAACCTTCCGTGACGTCGATGATGTCGTTAAATTAGATGGGGCGGACCTTCAAGAAGGCGGGGCACGCGTAACTTTTAATGAGGCGAACCAACCAGAAGTAGCGGTTACGCTAAAAGATGCGAACCAGTTTGGTGAAGTAACGAGAGAAATTCGTGATCGAGCTCCACAAGGTGAAAACCTTCTTGTCATTTGGTTAGATTTTGAAGAAGGCGATAGCTTCTATGGAGAAGTAGGAAAAGAAAATCCTAAATTTTTATCAGCACCAACTGTTAGGGAAGTATTAAATACAAGAAATGTCGTCATCCAAGGAAACTTTACGATTGATGAAGCGACGTTTTTAGCAGAAGTACTGAATGCTGGTGCTCTTCCGGTTCAACTAGATGAGCTTTATTCCAACTCAGTTGGAGCCTCACTCGGTGAACAAGCGATGAAGAATACGATCTTCGCCGGATTTATTGGCGTCGCGCTTATTTTTATCTATATGTTAATTTTCTATCGTTTCATGGGGACAATCGCAGTTATTACTTTATCCGTGTACATTTTCCTCGTCCTCGTTATTTTTAACTGGATGAATGCGGTATTAACATTGCCAGGGATTGCTGCATTAATTTTAGGTGTTGGGATGGCAGTAGATGCCAATATCATCACATATGAACGAATTAAAGAAGAAATTCGTTCCGGAAAATCGATCATGTCAGCGTTTAAAGCTGGAAGTAGGCGTTCGTTATCGACGATACTTGATGCAAACATCACAACAATTTTAGCGGCTAGTGTTCTGTTTTACTATGGGACAAGTTCTGTACAAGGTTTTGCGATTATGTTAATTGTAAGTATCTTAACGAGCTTTTTAACAGCTGTTTACGGTTCAAGATTATTATTAGGGCTTTGGGTAAATAGTCGAATTTTTAACAAAAAGCCTCGTATGTTTGGTGTAAAGGAGAGTGAGATCAATGAGCTTTAATTTTCATGACCGGACGATTGACTTTGTCAAGCACCGTAAAAAGTTTTTCATCCTTTCTTTGGTCGCAGCTCTCGTTGGAGTGGTCTTACTCTCAACCGTTGGATTAAATCTAGGTATTGATTTTGAAAGTGGTTCACGAGTTGAAGTGGCGACAACTGAACCTGCTACAGCAGCGCAAATTATGGAAGACTTTGCTAGTATCGGTGAAGGGTACACCCCAGATGATATTACGATGGCAGGAGAACAAAATAATCTTGTTCACGCACGTTTCATTGGTCAGCTTGAACCAAATGAGATTGCTGAGATCCAAATCTATTTTAACGAAAAATACGGCGCAGAACCGAATGTGAGTACAGTATCTCCGATGGTTGGTAAAGAGCTGGCCCGTAATGCTTTAATTTCGGTACTGATCGCTTCGGTTGGAATTGTTATCTATGTAGCGATCCGCTTTGAATGGCTTTATGGGGTCGCAGCGGTTGTGGCGTTATTCCACGATGCATTCTTTATTATTGCTGTATTTAGCGTCGTGCAGTTTGAAGTCAATGTTCCATTTATTGCAGCTGTACTGACGATTGTAGGTTATTCAATAAATGATACGATCGTTACTTTTGACCGCATTCGGGAAAATATGAAAAAAGCAAAGCGCGTGAAGTCTTTTGATGATTTAGCTAATATCGTTAATGTGAGTTTAACGCAAACATTGGCCAGGTCGATTAATACGGTTGTTACTGTCATCCTAGCTGCGGCTGCGATCTTCATTTTCGGTGGAGAAGCGATTCGCTCATTCGCATTTGCCCTCGTTATTGGATTAGTAGCCGGAACGTATTCTTCAATTTTCTTAGCGGCTCAATTATGGCTCGTATGGAAATCTAAGCAATTAGAGAGAAGAAAATTTAAAAGTAAGCCCCAAGCTGAAGGGGAAGTATAAAATACTTAAGGTCATGGTGCATACCGTGGCCTTTTTGTTGGTATAATTTACTTATGTGCTTTTTTACACGGAATAGATCTAATACGTAAGATTTAATACGATATTGAGAAGGTGACAGTATGGATGAAGATATTCGCTATCAGAAAGTAAAGATGGGTGCATGGATTGGGATAATCGGTAATATTATTTTAGCCGTTATTAAAGGCGTCGTTGGATTTCTTTCCAACAGTCGCGCTTTAATTGCTGATGCTGTTCACTCAGCTTCTGATGTCGTAGGTTCAGTTGCTGTGCTCATTGGTGTTCGTGCAGCGAAAATGCCTCCTGATCGCGACCACCCGTACGGACATGGAAAAGCTGAGTCCATTGCTGCGATTATTGTTGCAGTACTTCTGTTTATCGTTGGTGTTGAAATTGCGATTGATGCTATAAAGGCATTTTTTGAACCGATTGCCGTTCCAAAAGTGATAGCCATCTATGCTGTCGTTTTTTCAATCGTTGTGAAAGAAATTATGTTTAGATATAAGTATCATTTGGGTAAGAAATATAGAAGTGAAGCGTTAATAACAGATGCATGGCATCACCGATCTGACGTTTTTTCATCAATAGCCGCTTTGCTTGGTATTGGTGGTTCCATTATTGGAGGAGCTGTCGGAATTCCATGGCTCGTCTATGCAGATCCAGTCGCTGGATTATTTGTCTCGATATTAATCGTTAAAATGGCGTGGAGTCTCGGAAGTCAGTCGATCCACAATACGTTAGATCATGTTCTCCATGAAGAAGACACGGTAGAGATGAAAAAAGCTGTCACTTCGGTTGAAGGGGTTTTAAATCTTGATGAATTTCTAGCAAGAGAACACGGTCATTATGTCATCATCGATTTAAAAATTGCTGTCGACCCTTACATTACGGTTAAGGAAGGTCATGCAATCGGGAAAGCAGTGAAGAAGAGACTGCTTGAAGAAAACCATGTCCACGATGTGTTAGTGCATATTAACCCATATGAAAAAAATAAGGAGGGGACGTAAAATGCGCGGTCAATGGGGTTTTATATTAGGAATTATTGCTGCACTTATTATTGCAATTTTTGCTGTTATCAATGTTGAAGCGGTTCGTGTCAATTATTTATTTGGAACGGCCGATTGGCCATTAATTCTCGTTATTATCGGGTCTGTATTAATGGGCGGGATTATTGTTGGCGCAGTAGGTATGGTTAAAGTTTACCAACTCCAACAGGAGATAAAGCGTTTAAAGCAAACGAACGCTGCTAAAAACAGTCCAAAGAGTCAAAAGGAAAAGGACATCAATCAAGATGAACAAAAAAAAGAAGGTAGTGAGCAGACGGAAATGAAGGGAAAATAAAATCGATTTAGCTGCGATTTTTTCTTTGGTAAATGAGCAACTCATTAAAGCGGACGGACATTAATATTTCCCTTTCATAGAAAACTACCAGATTATTATTCATTGCCCCCCTATGACCCCTCTTGTATAATAGTTAGGTCAAGGGGTGTTTTTTATGCTTAAATCAAGCAAGAGATGGAAGCTAGCACAGCTAGAACAAGATAAAGTGGATCTATTAGTAAGTGAGTTGAACTTAACACCAATCGTGGCAAAATTGCTCGTACTAAGAGGTATTGAAACGGTGGAGGCTGCCACACGTTTTTTATATAAAGAAGAAGTTTCTTTTTATGATCCTTTCTTATTAGATGGGATGAGAGAAGCCGTTGAACGAATTAAATTGGCTATTGAGAGAAATGAAAAGATCTTAATCTTTGGTGACTACGATGCGGATGGTGTTAGTAGTACGTCCGTTATGATTTATTTGATGCGAGAATTAGGAGCCGATTTTAATTACTATATTCCGAATCGCTTTACTGAAGGATATGGCCCTAATGAAGCTGCTTTTCGCCAAGCTAAGCTTGATGGCTATGATTTAATTATTACAGTGGACACAGGAATATCTGCTGTTCATGAAGCAGAAGTAGCTAAAGAAATTGACATTGACCTTATTATTACGGATCACCATGAAGCGCCGCCGCAATTGCCAGATGCCTATGCGATTGTAAATCCTAAAAAGCCAGGATGTACATATCCGTTTAAAGGCTTAGCGGGAGTTGGAGTAGCATTTAAACTAGCACATGCCTTACTAGATGAAGTACCTGCCCATTTATTAGACATTGTAGCGATAGGGACCATTGCAGATCTTGTACCGTTAGTGGATGAAAATCGACTTCTTGCTAAAAAAGGAATTGAAGCGTTACAGCGTACGACGAAGCCTGGTTTAAAAGCATTAAAGAAGATAGCAGGTATTGATACTCAGGTAATGAACGCGGAGCATGTCGGTTTTGCAATTGGCCCTCGTATTAATGCAGCAGGACGGCTTGATTCAGCAGACCCAGCAGTAGAACTTATGACGACAGATGATGAGTTGACTGGAAAAGAAATAGCTGAAGAAATCGATCAACTAAATAAAGAAAGAAAAGCAATCGTCGACGAAATGGCAAAAGAAGCGATTGAACAAGTGGAAACACAGTTTCCACCTTCTGAGAATCATGTTTTAATCGTTGGAAAAGAAGGATGGAACCCAGGTGTTATCGGGATTGTAGCTTCACGGTTAGTGGAAAAGTTTTATCGACCGACGATCGTGCTGAGCATTGATAAGGAAAAAGGAGTAGCAAAAGGATCTGCTAGAAGTATTGAAGGATTTGATATGTTTGTCAATTTATCTGAGAGTAGAGATATCCTTCCACACTTTGGTGGTCACCCTATGGCTGCTGGACTTACAATGAAAATTGAGCATATCGAAGAGCTTAGAAGTCGGTTAAATAAACAAGCGGATGAACTTCTTACAAAAGAGGATTTTGTACCAGTTACGAATGTTGACCTTGTGGCTAAGTTAGATGAAATTTCACTAGATGTCATTAATCAGTTAGATGAATTAGCTCCTTATGGCGTAAGTAATCCCATACCAAAAGTCATGATTGAAGATGTGAATATCGGACAAATCCGCCGAATCGGCAGTGATGAAAACCACTTAAAGGTCATTTTCGAACAAGATGGAACAACGTTAGATGGTATTGGTTTTCAACTAGGTTATGTTCATCCTGAAATCAATCCAGCTGCGAAGGTTTCTGCGGTTGGTACGGTATCAGTCAATGAATGGAACGGACATTGTAAGCCCCAACTGTTTATTGAAGATGTTCAAGTAAACGAATGGCAGCTGTTTGATTGGCGAAATGCCAAAAAATTAGCAGAGAATATTATTTCATTACCGAAACAAAAACGGAAATTAATTGCATTCCAATCTACTACGATGGATAAGCTAGGTTTAGACACTTTAAATGAAGAAGTTTGTTATGTCGGTTCCGGGGAAGTAGATATAGCTAGTAAATATATTGTACTGTTAGATTTACCAAGGTCTACCGAGCAATTAGAAGAGTTACTCCTAAAGGAAAAAGCAGGTCCAGAACGTATCTATTCAGTATTTTATCAAGAAGATTCAAACTATTTCTCAACACTTCCGAAACGAGAACACTTTAAATGGTATTATGCATTTTTATCGAAAAAGGGATCCTTTGATATTAAACGCTATGGTCAACAACTAGCTACACATAAAGGCTGGTCTAAAAATACGGTAGATTTTATGACACAGGTGTTTTTTGAATTAGATTTTGTTACAATAAACAATGGTATTATTAGCCTGCATCCTACCCCTTCGAAAAAAGGACTCGACGAATCTGAGACGTATCAACGAATGACAGAACAGTCGAAGCTAGAGCAGCAATTTTTATATTCCTCTTATTATGAGTTGAAGCTCTGGTTCGATCAAGCAATAGACCAGGTAAGAAAAGTTAAGGAGTCGGTATAAGAGATGGATTTTAAACAGTATATTACGATAGTAGAGGATTACCCAAAAGAGGGTATTCGATTTAAGGACATTACAACTTTAATGCAAGATGGACAAGCGTATAAAAAAGCGATTGAAGAATTAGCGAGTTTTGCTCGCGAAAAAAATGCTGACGTTATTGTAGGTCCAGAAGCACGTGGCTTTGTTGTCGGATGTCCAATTGCTTTCGAATTAGAAAAAGGTTTTGTTCCTGTTCGTAAAAAAGGAAAGCTTCCCCGTGAAGTTATTTCTGTAGATTATGGATTAGAGTATGGAAATGATAGTCTTACGATTCATAAGGATGCTATTCAAAAGGGGCAACGCGTAGTAATTGCGGATGACCTTCTTGCCACTGGTGGAACAATCGAAGCAACAATTAATATGGTTGAACAGCTAGGTGGAGAAGTAGTCGGAATTGCGTTCCTAATTGAGCTGACTTACCTTGATGGAAGAGATAAGCTTAAAGATTACGATGTGTATACATTAACACAATATTAAAAAAATAAATAAAGGCTGACTTAAAAGTAAATTGTCAGGAGCCTCCATAATGACTATAGTTCTTTGGAACAAAGGTAATAGTTATAGGTCATAACATGCGAGGAACCGAATACTTTTAGGTCAGCTTTTTTAGATGTTGTGATCAACGTTGAAATTGCGTCTTCCACTCCGCCCAAATAGAAAAAAGTTTTCATTCTTTACTATATATAGTACGCAAGCTGTTGAATCCACTGATCAACGCTTTGAGCTTTAGATTTTAGGGCTATAATTCTAAATTCTCGTCAAAAATATAAATGAAGTTCGACATTTTTCGTATTTTATCTTTACACATATAGGCTACTTAATGATAATATAAAGAAATATAGAAAAAATGGGACCAATTATGTAGGGATAAAAAGGTGATTCCATGACGATAGATCAATTATTTGAAAAAGCAGAACGTTATCTTTCAGAGAAAGATATGGCGTTTATAAAAAAAGCATATGCATACGCAGAAGAAGCCCATAGTGAGCAGTACCGAAAATCAGGGGAACCGTATATTCACCATCCGATTCAAGTGGCTGGAATTCTAGTTGAGTTAGGGATGGATCCTGATACAATTGCAGCCGCTTTTCTTCATGATGTCGTTGAAGACACAGACGTAACGATTGAGGAACTGAAAGAAGCTTTTAATAGTGAAGTTGCGATGCTGGTAGATGGCGTTACAAAACTTGGGAAAATTAAATATAAGTCAAAAGAAGAGCAACAGGCTGAAAATCACCGAAAAATGTTTGTGGCGATGGCAAAAGATATTCGGGTGATCTTAATTAAATTAGCCGACCGTCTTCACAATATGCGTACGTTGAAACATTTACCGCCTGAAAAACAACGTCGTATTTCAAACGAGACGTTAGAGATTTTCGCTCCATTAGCTCATCGTTTAGGGATTTCAACGATTAAATGGGAGTTAGAAGACACAGCTCTTCGTTATCTAGATCCACAGCAATACTATCGAATTGTTAACCTGATGAAGAAGAAGCGTGCCGAGCGAGAGCAGTATGTAGATGAGGTTGTTAAGAGGATACGAGAGAACTTAAATGACATTCATGTAACTGCGGATATCTCAGGTCGGCCAAAACATATCTATAGTATTTATCGGAAAATGGCGCTTCAAAATAAACAGTTTAATGAAATCTATGATTTATTAGCTGTTCGTATTATCGTGAAGAATATTAAAGATTGCTATGCCGTTTTAGGTGTAATTCATACGTGTTGGAAACCAATGCCTGGTCGTTTTAAGGACTATATTGCGATGCCGAAAGCGAACATGTATCAGTCTTTACACACGACTGTACTAGGACCGAATGGTGATCCGTTGGAGGTTCAAATTCGTTCAGAAGAAATGCACCGAATTGCAGAATTTGGGGTTGCAGCTCACTGGGCTTATAAAGAAGGAAAACACGTTGGAAATGATGATGGATCACTAGAAACGAAATTAACTTGGTTCCGAGAAATTATCGAGTTTCAAAATGACTCACAAGATGCTCAAGAATTTATGGAATCACTTAAAATCGATTTATTTTCTGATATGGTCTTTGTTTTCACGCCAAAAGGTGATGTAATTGAACTTCCTAGGGGATCAGTGCCGTTAGATTTTGCATACCGAATCCACTCCGAAATTGGAAACCGCTGTATTGGGGCAAAAGTTAATGGGAAGATGGTTCCGCTTGATCATGCACTGAAGACCGGTGACATCATCGAAATTATGACGTCAAAACACTCTTATGGACCTAGTCAAGACTGGATTAAAATTACACAAAGCTCACATGCAAAAAATAAGATCCGCCAATGGTTTAAAAAAGAACGCCGCGAAGAAAATGTGATGAAGGGTAAAGAAGTCATTGAACGAGAAGTTAAAGCATTAGACTTAGACCCTAAAGATGTCATTACAGCAGAAAACCTGGCGGAGGTGGCTCAAAAATTCAGTTTTGCAGGCGAAGAGGATATGTTCGCAGCCGTTGGCTATGGCGGAATGAGTCCGAAACAGATTGTAAACCGTCTAGCAGAGAAATTTAAAAAGGACACTGAACCAGAGCAAGAACAACAATCTCTCGCGCAAGCGGTAGCCGAAATTCAAACGTTGGCACCTAAGAAGAAAACGAGTACAGGTGTAACCGTAAAAGGTGTCGATAATTTATTAATCCGTTTATCAAAATGTTGCAATCCTGTTCCAGGTGATGACATTATTGGCTACATCACGAAAGGCCGGGGAGTGTCCATTCACCGCACGGACTGTCCAAATGTATTAACGGATGAAGCGAAAACGCGCCTGTTGGAAGTAGAGTGGGAAGCTAATCATCTAGAGAACAAAAATTACAACGTCGATATCGAAATTACCGGTTTTGACCGTAATGGATTACTAAATCAAGTACTTCATGCGGTAACAGAATCGAGAACAACGATTAATGCAGTGTCCGGTCGTTCGGATCACCGAAATAAAGTCGCAACGATTCATATGACGATTTTAATTCAAAATGTAGATCACTTGCATAAGGTGGTCGAAAAAATAAAACAACTACCCCATATTTATTCAGTACGAAGAATTATGCATTAAGGAGTTTTAATATGAAAGTCGTTTTACAAAGAGTAAGTGAAGCGTCCGTAAAGGTCAATGAAGAAGTAGTCGGAAGAATTGATTCTGGTTTGATGTTACTCGTTGGTATTACGCATGAAGATACGATTGAGGATGTTCAGTATCTAACGGATAAAATTGTTAACCTTCGTATTTTTGAAGACGAGGAAGGAAAATTAAATCTTTCTCTGTTAGATGTTGGTGGCCAAATTTTATCAATTTCTCAATTCACATTATATGGTGATTGTCGAAAAGGGCGTAGACCGAACTTTATGGGAGCAGCTAAACCAGATGTAGCTGAACCTTTATATGAAACGTTTAATGAACAATTACGTCAAAAAGGCGTTCAAGTAGAAACCGGTGTATTTGGTGCAATGATGGATGTACAACTCATCAATCATGGTCCCGTTACATTAATTTTGGATAGTAAACAAAATTAACAGAGTTTTTCTTCCAAAACTGAAAGAATTAGTTGATTTTTGGTTAAGCTAGTTCTTGATGTTACTACGGAAGGAAGATTAGATGCGGACAAGTATGAAGCAAGAAGGTAGCGGAAGAAATGAACACCAGCTATTTCATGTGAACTTTCACGATTTTGTAGAAAAAGAAAACAGCAGTACAAGTATGGAACTCGCAGATGAGTTTGGATTGTCGTTAAGAGAAGTAAAGCAATTGAAGAAAAAGCTTGGACGAAACTAAAAATTTATTGACAACTTTATTAAACATTCGTATGATAAAAAGCAAATGCAAAGACCGTAACAAACCGATGATGGGGAATAGTAGTTAAGGTGGCACATGTTAAGAGAGGAAATGCCGTGGCTGTAAGCATTTCTACATGGACCTTAATGAATGAACACTCCGTAGGTTTTTTTCTGAAAACTGTTGGTTAGTAGGAAAAAACGTAAGCAAGGCGTTAACTGCTTAAAGTGGAAGCTTAGGCTTCAATAAGGGTGGCACCACGGGTATAACTCTCGTCCCTGATTGATTTATAATCAGGGATGGGAGTTTTTTTATATTGCAATGAAAATGAAGTGTTCAACAAAGGTATTTTACTTGAACCTTTGTAAGCTTTAATAGATGTTTGAAATGGGAGGATCATGATGAGTATACATATTCCAAGAGGTACACAAGACATATTACCTGGAACTTCAGAGCTGTGGCAGTATGTCGAAGCCAAGGCACAAGATATTTGCCGCCGGTATAACTATAAAGAAATACGCACACCAATTTTTGAACATACCGAACTTTTTCAGCGCGGGGTTGGGGATACGACAGATATCGTTCAAAAAGAAACGTATACATTTACAGATCGCGGCGATCGAAGCTTAACGTTAAGACCAGAAGGAACAGCTTCAGTTACAAGAGCATTTGTAGAAAATAAGTTATATGGAAATCCGGGACAACCGACGAAACTCTATTATATCGGTCCTATGTTCCGTTATGAGCGTCCACAATCTGGGAGAATGCGTCAATTTGTTCAATTTGGTATTGAAGCGCTCGGTAGTAATGATCCTGCAATAGATGCCGAAGTAATGGCACTTGCCATGGAGTTTTATCGTGAACTTGGGTTATCAGGTTTAAAACTTGTTATTAATAGTCTTGGAGATACGGAAAGTCGCATTGCACACCGTGAAGCATTAATCAATCATTTTAAGCCGAGAATAAATGAGTTTTGTTCAGATTGTCAGCAACGTCTCGAGAAAAACCCGCTGCGAATTTTAGACTGTAAAAAAGATAGAGATCATGAATTAATGGCAACAGCGCCTTCGATCTTAGATTATTTAAATGAGGAGTCAGTCGCATACTTTGAAAAAGTAAAACAACACCTTGATGCAATGGGCATTTCCTATGTCGTTGATCAAACATTAGTACGTGGTTTAGATTACTATAACCATACGGCTTTTGAGATCATGATAGAAGGTGAAGGGTTCGGTGCGATTACAACATTATGTGGCGGTGGCCGTTATAATGGACTTGTTGAAGATATTGGTGGCCCAGAAACACCAGGGATTGGCTTTGCTCTAAGTATCGAACGTTTGCTTATGGCACTAAAAGCTGCAAACATCGATATCCCAATCGAACAAACGATTGATTGTTACCTTGTGGCACTTGGTGAAGAGGCAAAAGACAAGAGTGCCAGCCTATTGTTTGAACTGCGTAAAGCGGGGTTATCTGCTGAAAAAGATTATCTAGATAAAAAGGTTAAAGCACAATTTAAGGCTGCTGATCGACTAGAAGCGAAGTATACAGCTGTACTAGGAGATGATGAACTAGCAGCTAATAAAATTAATGTTAAAGAAATGAGCACTGGAGAGCAAGTTGAAGTATCACTCAATGATTTTATTACATATATGCAAGATAGATTAAAGGAGGAGTAAGAATGATAGGGAGAACACATCAATGCGGCCAAATATTGGAAAATACAATTGGAGAACGAGTGCAATTAAAAGGTTGGGTACAAACTCGTCGTGACCTTGGGCAAGTTATTTTTATTGATTTACGAGATCGCTCAGGGATTGTTCAAGTCGTTTTTAACCCTGAAATATCAAAAGATGCCCATGCAATTGCAGATCGCGTACGTGGTGAATTTGTTTTAGATGTAGAAGGTACAGTTGTTAAACGTGAAGATGAAACGATTAATGAAAAAATTCCTACTGGAAGAGTCGAAGTACATGTTGATAAAATTACAATTTTAAATGCATCTAAACCGCTTCCGTTCCAGATTGAAGAAGATACAGATGCTTCTGAAGATGTTCGTTTACGCTATCGTTATCTAGACTTACGTAGACCAGATATGCAAAACATCTTTAAATTACGTCATCAAACGACGAAATTAATTCGTGATACACTAGACAATGAGCAATTCTTAGAAATGGAAACACCAATGTTAACGAAAAGTACGCCTGAAGGAGCACGTGACTATTTAGTACCAAGTCGTGTGCACCATGGTGAATTTTATGCACTTCCGCAATCACCACAGCTTTTTAAACAGTTATTGATGGTATCTGGATTCGAACGTTACTATCAAATCGTTCGTTGTTTCCGTGACGAAGATTTACGAGCAGACCGTCAACCAGAATTTACTCAAGTCGATATCGAGACTTCGTTCATGGATAAAGAAGACTTACTTGCCATGATGGAAAACATGATGGCAAAAATCATGAAGGAACTAAAAGGAATTGAAGTTTCAACTCCTTTCCAGCGTTTAACGTATGATGAAGCAATGAATCGATATGGGTCAGATAAGCCAGATACACGCTTTGGCTTAGAGTTATCCGAGTTAACAGATGTAATGAAAAACTCACAGTTTAAAGTGTTTGCTAATGCGATTGCTAACGGTGGAATTGTAAAAGGTTTGAATGTAAAAGGGGCAGCTACAAAACTGACTCGTAAAGAAATTGATGATTTAGCACATTTTGTAGCTATTTATGGTGCAAAAGGTTTAGCTTGGCTTAAAGTCGAAGAAAACGAGTTAAAAGGACCAATCGCAAAATTCTTAAGCGAAGAAGAGGCTGCAGGCATGCGTGAAGCGATGAGTGCTGAACCGGGCGATTTATTATTTTTTGCAGCGGATAAGAAACAAGTTGTGTATGACAGCTTAGGTGCACTTCGTCTTAAATTTGGTAAAGACCTAGACTTAATCGATAAATCTAAATTCAATTTCTTATGGGTAGTTGATTTCCCACTTGTAGAATTTGATGAAGATGCTAATCGTTACGTCGCTCTTCACCATCCATTTACTAGTCCAAAAACAGAAGATCTACATCTGCTTGATACGGATCCAGGTCAAGTACGTGCAGAAGCATATGACCTAGTTTTAAACGGATATGAACTTGGTGGAGGGTCTCAACGTATTTATCAGCGTGATGTACAAGTAAAAATGTTCTCTGCTCTTGGTTTCTCTGAAGAAGAAGCTAAAGAACAATTTGGTTTTCTTTTAGATGCCTTTGAATATGGTACACCACCACACGGCGGAATTGCGTTAGGACTAGATCGCCTTATTATGCTATTAGCAGGCCGAAACAACTTGCGTGATACAATCGCATTTCCTAAGACAGCTAGTGCAAGTTGTTTATTAACTAATGCACCAAGTTCGGTTAGTGAGGCACAATTACGTGAGCTGAACTTATCTACCGTTCCTAAAAAAGAGGAAGAAAAGAAAGTTCAAATATAAACTTTAAGTTGACAAAGATAGAATAATCGCATTATAATCATAACTATTAAAATTCAAATAATTAGTTGTAAATATAAAACTTATCACGAGAGGCTGAGGGACTGACCCGATGACGCCCGGCAACCGGTTTGTATGCCAGACAAACAAAGGTGCTAATTTCAGCAGAGCAATTGCTCTGAAAGATAAGTGGAGGCGTTTTTAAAAAAAACCTTTCCCTTATCGGAAAGGTTTTTTTATTTTATGCACAAATAGTTGGTGTAGATGTTTGAAGAATAGAGCCGGTACTAAGTATAAATGAACGGTAATGCAATGCTTGAGGAGTTAACGGGGCGCAAGTTAGTGTTTTATATAAGGAGGAGCTTAGGATGTTAAATGTTGGGGTTATCGGGTTCGGAACAGTCGGTTCGGGTATTTATGAGAGGTTACTGAATTCAAGAGAGGAACTAAAGGAGATATTTCAAACTGAAGTTCAGGTGACAAAAATTCTCGTGAAGGACGATACAAAAGATCGTGGTTATACTCAAGTAAAAACACTTATAACAAGTGACCCTAATGAGTTTTTTAATCAACAGTACGATATTGTCTTTGAAGCAATTGGCGGGGTTGAACCTGCTAAAGGCTATATTGTGAAGCTCATTCAATCAGGTACAGCGATTATTACAGCAAATAAAGAATTAATTGCAAAGCACGGTAAAGAACTTGAAGAGCTTGCTCGCCAAAACGGGGTTTATTTAGGATTTGAAGCGGCTGTTGGTGGCGGAATACCGATTGTGAATAGCTTCAAAACGTTATTTTCTACAACCCCGATTCATTCTGTGACGGGAATATTGAATGGGACAACGAATTATATTTTAACGGAAATGAAAGAGAAAAATCGGTCGTTTGCTGATGTGTTAGCAGAAGCGCAACAATTAGGTTATGCCGAGGCGGATCCTACAGATGATATTGAAGGATATGATGCATTATATAAACTCCAAATTTTAAGTCGTCTTGCGTTTAACTCATGGCCGAATGAAAATAACTTTTCCTGTAAGGGGATTAATGTCATTGAGGAGGAGGCGATGGATTTTGCGGAAAGAAATGAATTAGCGATAAAATTGATTGCTAGAACCTCCATTGAAGCTGGGGTTATTCATGGGTTTGTATCACCTGCATTCGTTACAAAAGATCATCCGTTATATAATATTAACGGAGTGACGAACGGTGTCTGTATTGACGGTGCAACCATTGACCGTATTACGATGAGCGGTCCAGGTGCAGGGAAGAATGCAACAGCAAATAGTATGGTAGAAGATTTTGTTCTGCATGAGCAATTTCAAGGGTTTAATCGTCCATTAAGTCAACAACAAAACGATAGAGCCAACGATGAATTGAGTGTAATTGTCTTTGTTTCCGAACCAGAAAAGGAACAATTCTATGCGGATTTACTAAGTATATCAAGCGAGGTTGAAATCGAAACCGGTTTTTACGAAAAGCAAGCGGTGATCCTTAAATTAACTAAAGGCAAGTCCTTGAATGACTTACCTCCTTTATTACAGCAAGTCAGCTACCCGTTATTAGGTAAGGTAGCTGTTAATAAAGTCGCTTTACCTTCTTAAATGTATCAATAAAAGGAGTTGGATTGGTTTTTACGAGATGTGGTAAAACACCTTGATTTGTATGCAAATACAAAAAGCCAATCTTTTCTGTTGCTTG
This sequence comes from Alkalihalobacterium sp. TH-98, assembly GCF_057473385.1. Taxonomy (NCBI): domain Bacteria; kingdom Bacillati; phylum Bacillota; class Bacilli; order Caryophanales; family Bacillaceae; genus Alkalihalobacterium; species Alkalihalobacterium sp. TH-98. Next base: position 53,661 of record NZ_JBYCKM010000044.1, read on the forward strand.
ACGGTAAGAAATATCAAATACATGTTCTAAAAGAAACTCTTTGTCTCGTGAGCGAATTTTATCATTGAAGAGCTCCATGTCGAAGTTTCTTTCGACTGTGTACTTCTTCGTATATTCGATTTTTTGTTCGACTTCAATGCAAACTTGTGTTGTAATAGGCTTCATGGAAAACATCCTTTATAAAAAAGATAAGAAACTTTGCTTGTAGAAATAAAATTTTAGGGGACTCAAGGGCCCTTATTCCTTTAAGAAGCATGCCTTTTAGTACGTAACGGACTCAGAGGCCCTTATTCCTTAGTATTTATAGTCACTTTTAGTGAATTTAAGCAAATAGGGTCCTCTCAGTCCTCTAAATCCATAATGTTGCCGATTTTCCATAAATAAGGCCTTCTGAGCCCGCTAAAGATATCTTAAACTGATCAGAGCGTGTAGCCTTTGTTTCATACGAAGGGCTCCAGTCCATCCGCTCGAGGTCGCTTCGGTCATTCAAAAGTGTGCAAAGGTCAGGACACTAATTGCTGGCCCTCTAGCGCTTCTTGCCGCTAAGCAGGGCACCCCTCCACCTTTCATTGTCTAGTTCCAGCGCCCAGCGTCTAGTGGACTTCGCTCTTCTCCTTACGATAAGTCAACATCAGCTCGTTAGCACTCACTGTGTATCTCATACGAAGGGCTCCAGTCCATCCGCCGCTAAACGGTCGCTTCCACCTTTCATAATTCCTACTGACACTTTAGCATAGCTTATTTCATTTCGCAAAAATACACTTAATAGAAAATTCTGAAAAATTTATTTTTCCGCTTGAACCTCATCCTTTTTTGTGCTATTATTTCCTTAACAAAGTAAGAGTCCTAGCGTGTTCGTGAGCGACTGACAGTTTTGAGCCAACACTTTTTTATTGGGAGTATTAAGTCTTCTTTTGGAATACATGCCTTCATTTGTGAGGACGTATAAAGAAAGAAGCTGGACACCCACCTGCGAGAGCAGGTTCAAAACTAGGGAGTTACGGCACTTTGGGTCTCTTATTTATTTTATTAACAATCCGAGCTGACTGTTACGCTTCTCAATCGATGTGTAATGTGTATTTACTACACGTGATGATGTCGAAAAGAAGTGGATACATATAGTCAGCTTTTTCTTATGTCTGCTGGTCTTTTGGTACATAATAATAATGAGTAAAAATAGGTTTCTTAACACTATAGATTTTTTATGGCAGCTATGGTATATTTTACCCCGACTACTTTTATAGGTATAATCAGTATATTAAAAAAAGCCAACAGTTAATGAATGTGTTTTTATAGAGAGAAAGGACGAGGAACGAATGTTGTATCAATTTTCAAGAAATGAATTAGCGATAGGAAAAGACGGCGTACAAGCTTTAAAGAACAGTACAGTTGCCGTGTTAGGAATAGGAGGAGTAGGTTCATTTTCAGCCGAAGCTCTTGCTCGGTCAGGTGTGGGAAAATTAGTATTAGTGGACAAAGATGATGTCGATATTACAAATGTAAATCGTCAAATTCATGCACTATTATCTACTGTAGGAAAACCGAAAGTGGAGTTAATGAAAGAACGTATCAAAGATATTAACCCTGACTGTGAAGTTATTGCCTTAAAGATGTTTTATACAGAAGAAACATATGAGGATTTCTTTAGTCATGGATTAGATTTTGTCGTAGATGCTTGTGATACGATTACTTATAAAATTCATGTTATTAAACAATGTTTACAAAGAAATATTGGGATTATTTCGAGTATGGGTGTTGCCAATAAAATGGACCCGACGAGGTTACGAATTGCTGATATCTCAAAAACAAGTTATGACCCAATTGCCAAAGTTGTTCGTACAAAGCTTCGTAAAGAAGGTATTCATAAAGGAGTAAACGTTGTGTTTTCTGACGAGAGCCCAGTGAAAATCCGTGAAGAAATTCGTAAAGAAATTGTTCCTGAAAAGGCTGAAGAAGGACCAATTCGCAAGGCGAAACTGCCGCCATCTTCCAATGCATTTGTACCATCGGTTTCAGGACTCATTATGGCAGGTCATGTTATTACAAAAATTTTAGAACAAAATGAAATTATAATTGAGCGTTAAGGTTGGAAAACTAGGCTTATGTATTTTATGAAGATCACGATATAGTTTTAAATATCGTGATTTTTTGTTGTTTTGAGGTATTTATTTGTGAAAGGTTAGATCCCAATAAATTCAAGTGATTTTTTTAAGAAAATATATTGAATAATTTATGAACATTTCTTATAATGAAAACACTTACATATACACATCTGATGACCTGCAGATAAGATGATAAGGTGAGTTGATAGGTTATCAGAACGTTTGAGGGGAGATTTAGTAGTGAGTTTAGGTTTTTTATCGATTTTAGCACTCATTCCAATTTTAACTGTATTATTATTTTTAGTTATCTTACGATGGCCTGCGAAGAGAGCGATGCCTTTAGCGTTCATTGTAACCGTTTTAATTGCACTGTTTATTTGGGATGTTCCGACTAACCAAGTTGCAGCTGCAAGTACTAGAGGGGTTGTTTCTGCAGTAGAAGTTTTAATTATCGTTTTTGGCGCAATCTTGCTTTTAAATGCTTTAAAAGAAAGTGGTGCGATCCAAACGATTCGTCAAACCTTTACAGATGTGTCGCCTGACCGCCGTGTTCAGGCCATTATTATCTGTTGGTTATTTGGCTCTTTCATAGAAGGAGCTTCTGGTTGGGGAACGCCTGCTGCGATTGCAGCACCTTTATTAGTAGCAATTGGTTTTCCTGCAATGGGTGCCGTAATTGTAGCTTTAATTATCCAGTCTACACCTGTTTCTTTCGGAGCTGTAGGTACACCAATATTAATTGGTGTTAATTCAGGCTTAAGTGAATCAACAATGGTTCAAGAGACAGCTGCAAGTCTTGGTATGACATTTGATGCTTATGTGCGTGCAATTGGCGGGGAAGTGGCCATTATCCATGCCATGGTCGGCTTATTTATACCACTTTTCATGGTAACGATGCTAACTCGTTTCTTTGGTAAGAATAAATCGGTTCTTGAAGGTTTAGCGATTTGGAAATTTGCATTATTCGCAGGTCTGGCATTTACAGTTCCTTATGCCTTAGTTGCTAATTTACTTGGTCCTGAGTTTCCTTCCATGTTTGGTGGATTAATTGGACTTGCTATTGTAATTCCTGCAGCTAAACGAGGGTTCCTTATTCCTAAGAAAACATGGGATTTTGAAGATAAATCAAAGTGGGATCCAGATTGGGTAGGTCAACTGAAAGTATCAACTGAACCTGTTGGGAAGAAGATCTCTCCATTCATGTCATGGTTACCATACGTGATTGTAGGTATCATTCTTGTATTAACAAGAATAAATACGTTACCTTTTGGTGATTGGTTAAAAGCAGTTAAATTCACTGCTTCTGATGTATTTGGAACATCGATTACGTTTTCTAGTACACCGTTACATTTACCAGGAACGATACTAATTTTAGTTTCATTTATTGTGTTCTTCATGCATAAAATGGATGCAAAAGCATATTTACGTGCTGTAAAAGAATCTTTTGGAACCGTTGTAAGTGCGGCACCGGCTTTACTTTTTGCTGTACCAATGGTTCAAGTATTTATCAATTCAGGTGTAAATGCTTCTGGCTATAGCAGTATGCCGCTTGTTTTAGCAGAAACAGTGTCGGTTGCTATTGGAGAAAATTGGCCTGCGGTGGCTCCTTTAATTGGTGCATTAGGGGCATTCGTAGCCGGTAGTAATACAATTAGTAATATGATGTTTTCACTGTTTCAGTTCGGTGTAGCCGACAATATCGGTGTTACCGCTTCAACCATTATTGCGTTGCAAGCTGTTGGTGGTGCTGCAGGTAATATGATTTGTGTGCATAATGTTGTTGCCGCTTCAGCTGCTGCAGGATTGATTGGTAAAGAAGGAAACATTATCCGAAAAACTTTAATACCGACAGCCTTTTACGTATTTTTTGCTGGTGGAATAGGCTTTGTCCTTATTAACGGCATTGGATTTAACTTAGGTACGTTTATGGTATTAATTGTTATTGTAGGTGCGCTTTATGCATTCTATAAAGGAAGTCAGGAAAATCGTAAAATTGAAAAAGATGATGATATGGCAGCTTAATCAAAGCTCCTAAAGAAAAATAAATAAAAGCAAGCTCCACATCAAATGTGGGGCTTGAAATCTTTATTCTTTCCTATTACAGTTATCTATATAAGTTAATCATCTGATGACCAGATCACTATAGAGGAGATGTATCCTATGAAAGTATCATTATTTATAACCTGTCTTGCGGATGTTTTTTATCCAGGCGTTGGTAAAGATACAGTAGAAATCTTAGAAAGACTTAACTGTGAAGTTGTGTTTCCTGACAACCAAACGTGCTGTGGCCAGCCGGCATACAACAGTGGCTATCATAAAGAAGCGAAAGATGTGGCCAAACATATGATTGAAACATTTGCTGCATCTGATTATGTCGTGTCACCGTCAGGGTCTTGCGTTTCGATGATCCACGAATATCCACATCTTTTTAAAGATGATGAAGCGTGGAAGGCAAAAGCGGAAGCGTTAGTTGCTAAAACGTTTGAACTAACTCAATTTATTGTTGATGTCTTAAAAATTGAGGATGTTGGAGCATCGCTGCCAACAAAAGCGACGTACCATACATCATGCCATATGACTCGTTTATTAGGTGTGAAAGATGCACCGATGAAATTATTAGAAAATGTCGAAGGTCTTGAGTTTGCAAGTTTACCAAATAAAGAAACGTGCTGTGGTTTTGGTGGTACGTTCTCGGTTAAAATGGTTCCCATTTCAGAACAGATGGTTAATGAAAAGATCGAACGTATTGAAGAAACAGAAGCAGAAGTGCTAGTTGGAGCTGACTGTGGCTGCTTAATGAATATTGGCGGTAGAATTGAACGACAAGGAAAGCCGATTAAAGTAATGCATATCGCGCAAGTATTGAACAGTAAAAAATAACGAACAAGTAAGGCGGTGATACAAATGACGATGAAAATAAGTGATGAGAAGTTTTTTGACCGAGTGGATAAAGGGTTAAAAAATGAATTTATGAGAAATGCAATGGTTTCCGCTCAGGAACGCTTAAAGAATAAGAAACTAGAAGCGCAAGAAGAGCTAGGAAACTGGGAAGAGTGGAGAGATTTAGCGGAAGAGATTCGCCAGCATACGTTAGAAAACCTAGATTACTATTTAGAGCAGTTAACTGAAAACGTAGTAAAACGCGGGGGGCAAGTCTTTTTTGCACAAACAGCAGAAGAAGCCAATGAATATATCACAAATATAGCAAAGCAAAAAAATGCGAAAAAAGTCATTAAATCTAAATCGATGGTGACTGAAGAAATTAGTATGAATGAAGCGCTAGAAAAAGCAGGCTGTGAAGTGATTGAGTCGGATCTAGGGGAATATATTCTGCAAATTGATGATCATGATCCGCCGTCACACATTGTTGCTCCTGCACTGCATAAAAACAAAGAGCAAATTCGTGATACGTTCTCTGAAAAACGAGGTTATGACAAATCGTCCAAACCGGAGGAACTAGCACTATTTGCAAGAGAACAACTACGAAATGAATTTTTAGAAGCGGATATCGGTGTGACGGGCTGTAACTTTGCTGTTGCTGAATCAGGGGCAATTTCACTTGTTACTAATGAGGGAAATGCTCGTCTGTCCACTACACTTCCAAAGACACAAATTACAGTAATGGGTATGGAACGAATTGTACCGACTTGGGAAGAGCTTGATATTTTAGTAAGTATGTTATGCCGTAGTGCTGTTGGTCAAAAGTTAACGAGTTACATTACAGGATTAACAGGACCAAAAGATGAAGGTGACGTTGATGGACCTGAAGAGTTTCATCTTGTCATTGTCGATAATGGACGTTCGAATATTTTAGGAACAGAATTCCAAGCCGCACTTCAATGTATTCGATGTGCAGCCTGTATTAACGTTTGTCCCATTTATCGTCATATCGGCGGGCATTCTTATGGTTCTATTTATCCGGGACCAATTGGAGCGGTTCTATCTCCACTGCTTGGCGGGTATGAAGATTATAAAGAACTTCCTTATGCTTCGAGTTTGTGTGCAGCATGTACGGAAGCATGTCCGGTAAAAATTCCATTACATGACCTACTCGTCAAACATCGTCGCAATATTGTTGAAGAACAAGGAAAAGGTGGCTTTGGTGAGAAGTTAGCTATGAAAGGCTTCGCAGTGGCAGCTAGTTCACCAAAGTTATACAGCATGGGTTCAAAAATGGCACCAACGATGATGGGGCCATTTGCAAAAGAGGGGAAAGTGACGAAAGGTCCAGGCCCTATTAAGCCATGGACAGATATTCGTGATTTCCCAGAGCCGAGTAAAGAAAGTTTCCGTAACTGGTTTAAGGATCGTGAAAAGGGGGAGAACAACTAATGGCTAACGGTACAGTACACAACAAAGAAAAGTTTTTAAATCAAGTAGCAAAAAGTCTTGGTCGAAGCCGACAAACGGGTCCCGTCTCACGTCCGAATTGGAAACATCAACCCCAATGGGATGTTTTTAAAGATCTAACACAAGATGAACTTCTTGATGTGTTAAAAGAACAATGTACTCGTATACACACTCAGGTCGCTCTAGCAACAACAGAAACATTAACTGATGTACTATCAGAGGTTGTTAATGGCTTTCAAGCAAAGTCAATTGTGAGCTGGGCAGACCCTCGTTTAGAAGAGTATGGAGTTGATCAGTATTATAAGCAAGCGGATGCCAAAGGAATAGATGTTCATATTTGGGATACGAATGCAGGAGAAGAGAATATAAGAATTGCTGAGAAGGCAGATATCGGTCTAACGTTTGCTGATTTAACGCTAGCAGAATCAGGTACAGTTGTTTTATTGAGTGATAATGGGAAAGGCAGATCTGTAAGTCTTCTACCGAAGTACTATGTAGCCCTTATACCAAAAAGTACGATTGTTCCAAGAATGACACAGGCAACAAGCTATATTCATAAGCTTCAAGAAGAAACAGGTAAAGTGCCTTCTTGTGTCAATTTCATATCAGGTCCAAGTAATAGTGCAGATATAGAAATGAACTTAGTTGTAGGTGTTCACGGTCCTATTAAAGCAACGTATATTATAATAGAAGATAAATAGAGGATGTTCAAAAAGTCCGGGGAAAATCTGTCAGTAGAAGACCTTCGACTAAGAACCCCACGTCCTGTGGGAATGTCGAAGTCACCACATCCTGTGGAAGCTCGTCAGCTTGCTCCTTCACTTCTCACGTATTAACCCATACGTTCCGGTGTTCGGAGACTACGCTTCCTTGATTTTCTCGGCTCTTTTTGTTCTCCTTTTTGAAACGTATAAATAGATAAGAAAAAAGCAACAGAAAGTATATTCTGTTGCTTTTATTTTGCGACTTTTTCTAGATTACCGTTCTTATCCATGCGGAATGTAGCGTTAGATAAAGGCTCCTCTTCTTGTAAAATAGCCATACGTCTTGCGCGATTCATAATTTGAATAAGTGATTGATAGTCGTCTTCAATTGTTTGATGTTCTTCCTGAATTGTCTTTAATTCAGCTTCAAGCTCTTTGTTTTGAGTTAATAGCTCAAGGTTTTCTTTTAATAGCTTTTCATTCTCTTTTTTCAATTGATCTGCTGGAAGTTGATTTGAAGTTAGAGAACGAAGGTATGAAATAACCGTTTCGATATCTAAACCTTCTAAGTTTAAAGGTTGTGCTGTATTCATAACAGGATAATATAAAGAAGCGTTTCTTACAGGTCGGCGATTCGTTGCGAATGCAGCTGCTCTCTTGCGTTCCTTACGTTCTTTTTTAGCTTCTCTAATTTGATCTACATACTTTTGGCGTACAACTGCGTTCCAACGAAATCCACAAGCTGCAGAAGTTCGGTGTAATTCGTCTCCTACTTCATCAAATGCAACTAATTGAGTACTTCCTTCTCGAATGTGGCGTAATACGGTTTCTGCTAAAAGAACATCATCTTCATGTGACCAAGCATCTTGGCGTACTTTCATAATACCATCTCCTTATCTTTCTTAATTTACAAGTAAATTCATATTTTAGTTAAATTTACTAATAATATTTCCAACAAATCTAGGATTTATACATTCGATATGAAAATACTAGTATTGGTTATTAACGAAGAGGTTCATCAATCAGACGAAATACAGTCCTTCCGTTTGCAAACTAGAACGGTGTAGTATATATAATAGAACTATTAATATTTGGGACTATTACTAAAAAGCCAATGGACTTGGTCCAATTAAGGTGTCCAAAAGAAAAATGGATTGACTATTAAAATAAGAATAGATAAATATTCAAGAGACTACTAGATTTGTTTTAAGGAATGTATTATTGGAGTTGATATTTAGTGGAAAATTACTTTACGGAACCACTTGCCTTTCGAATGCGACCCGCTGCATTAGATGAAATTGTTGGTCAAAAGCATATCGTTGGCGAAGGAAGATTACTGCAACGTATGATAAAATCCAATCGATTATCGTCTATCATTTTATACGGGCCACCAGGTACAGGGAAAACAACCATTGCAAATGTAATCGCACAGCTAACTTCATTGCCTTATCATGAAATAAATGCTGTTTCATCAGGAAAAAAAGAGATGGAAGCAGTTGTTCAAGAAGCGAAGTTACTTGGAAAGTCCATCTTATTTGTTGATGAGGTTCATCGCTTTAATAAAAGTCAACAAGACTTTTTACTTCCATATATGGAAAGTGGATTGATTATTCTTATAGGAGCAACGACAGAAAATCCACATTTCGAAATTAATAATGCGATTAAATCCCGTTGTACTGTACTGGAGTTAACCCACCCACAGCCTGATGAGATTAAAGAAGTGTTACAGCGAGCCTTGGATAATGAACGAAAAGGCTTTGGGAAACTCAATATTGAATTAGAAGAGGGTGTTCTTGATGAGCTGGCTCTCCATTGTGGTGGAGATATCCGCTTGGCACTTAATGGTTTAGAAATCGCAGTATTGTCAACCGATCCAAATGAAGATGACCGAATTTTAATTACTTTAAGTATCATCAAAGAGTGCTTACAAAAGAAAAGTTTACATTATGATAAAAAGGGAGATCACTTTTATAACATCATAAGTGCCTTTCAAAAAAGCATGAGGGGATCCGATGTGGATGGTGCACTTCATTATTTAGCTCGTTTAATAGAAGCAGGCGATTTGGATGTAATCTGCCGCAGACTGCTCGTAACCGCATGGGAGGACGTTGGTCTAGCGAACAGCCATGTTCCACAAATGGTATTGTCAGCCATTCAGTCGGCAGAACGTTTAGGCTTGCCTGAAGCAAGGATTCCACTATCTGTTGCTGTGACAGAGTTATGCCTCTCACCAAAATCAAATAGTGCTTATAAGGCATTAGATCACGCATTAAACGATGTTCGATCCGCCAATATTGGAGAAGTACCTGATCATTTAAAAGATGCACATTATAGAGGAGCAAAGGAATTGGGCAGGGGAGTCGATTATAAATACCCGCACGACTTTGGAGGCTGGGTAAAGCAGCAATACTTGCCTGATCATTTAAAAGACAAGAAGTACTATAAACCAAAAGAAAGTGGGCAAGAAAAAAGACTGGCGCAATTCCATAATCGAATTCAAGAATTGAAAAAGAGTTAGATCTGTTTCAATGCAAATAAAATCCAATTCGTGCTATAATGGGCAAAGAATTTAAAGTTTGAGAAGAGCATAGAGAGAAGGAATACAACATGGGAATAGAGGAGCATAGTGATTGGAGAAGAAAGAAACTAGGCCTACGTTGGGGAATTTTTATGATAGGTTTAGTGATCATGTCTTTTGGAATTGCCTTAATGATAACAGCTGATCTAGGAAGTGCTCCTTGGGATGTACTTCATATCGGCCTAACCTTACAATTAGGGTTAACCATCGGTACGTGGTCAATTATTATGGGATTTGTTATTATTGGAGTTACGACCTTGTTGACAAAAGAATGGCCTCAAGTAGGTGCGTTTGTTAATATGGTCCTAGTTGGAGTTTTTATTGATATTTTTTTATTTATATTAAGTACGCCAAGTTCATTTATTGGTAAACTCATTATGCTGGTAAGTGGAATTATTATTATTGGTTATGGAATTGGCCTTTACATTGCGCCAAAATGTGGAGCCGGTCCTAGAGATAGCCTTATGTTAGCAATAACGGAAAAGACAAAACTCAAAGTACAATGGGTTCGAAGTGCAATGGAAATTGTAGTTCTTACAACGGGATGGTTATTAGGGGGACCTGTTTTTATTGGGACTTTAATTTTTTGTTTTGGAATTGGAAGTGTAGTTGGCATTACTTTGCCACAATGTCAACGACTAGTGGATCGATTGATAGAAAGAGGGGTAAATAATGAAGATATCAACAAAGGGACGTTACGGGTTAACCATCATGATGGCATTAGCAAAGAAATACGGTGAAGGACCGATTTCATTAAAATCAATTGCAAAGGATCACGATCTGTCTGAGCATTACTTAGAGCAATTAATTGCGCCATTACGAAATGCGATGCTTGTTAAAAGTGTAAGAGGAGCATATGGCGGCTACATGCTTGCCAAAGAACCAGTTGAAATTACAGCTGGAGATATCATTCGTGTTCTTGAGGGACCGATTAGTCCAGTTGAAGTGCTCGAAGATGAAGAGCCAGCAAAACGCGATTTATGGATAAAAATCCGCGATGCGGTTAAAGATGTATTAGATAATACTACACTTCAAGATTTAGCCGAATATGAGGATAAAGGAAACCAAGAATATTACATGTTCTACATATAATTCCTTTTTAACTTTTGATAAAAATGTGATATTTCAACAAATAGAGAATAACACATAGTGAACGATAAAGTAGGTGTGGAAATTGAAACCGATATATTTAGACCATGCAGCGACTTCACCTCTACATCCGAAAGCATTAGAAGCGATGATGCCCTATTTCAGCGAGCATTTTGGTAACCCTTCAAGTATTCATAGCTTTGGTCGTAGAACGAGGCATGCATTAGATGAAGCCAGATTAGCGTTAGCTCAAACGATAGGGGCTCATCCAGATGAATTAATCTTTACAAGCGGTGGAACGGAAGCCGATAATATGGCAATCATTGGCTATGCAGTGAAAAATAAAGCCAAGGGTAATCATATTATCACAACAGTCATTGAGCATCATGCTGTTCTACATACGTGTAAGGCATTAGAAGAACAAGGATTTGAGGTCACTTATTTACCTGTAGATGATCAAGGCAAGGTGTCGTTAACGGAATTAAAAAATCATGTCCGTAAAGAAACCATCTTCGTTTCTATCATGTACGGAAATAATGAAGTAGGGGTAGTTCAACCCATTGCAGAGATTGGTGCGTTCTTGAAGGAACAGGGCATTGCGTTTCATACCGATGCCGTCCAAGCTTATGGGACCATCCCGTTAGATGTTGAGGAGTTGTCGGTACAGTTTCTATCCGTTTCTGCCCATAAAATTAACGGACCAAAAGGAACTGGTTTTTTATATGCAAAAAAGGGCTATGATCTAAAGCCTCAATTGTTCGGTGGGGAACAAGAGAGAAAACGCAGGGCTGGGACAGAAAACGTAGCCAGCATCGTCGGCTTTGCAGAAGCTGCAAAAATAGCAATGGAAGACGTGCAAGAAAAGAGGCAGCGCTATTTTCAATTTCGTGAGCAGATGATTGGTATTTTTCGCGAAGAGGGGCTAGACTTTTCTGTTAATGGGCATGTTTCCGATGTCCTTGCGCATGTTTTAAATATCAGTTTTAAAGGTGTGAATGTAGAGTCACTGCTTGTTAATTTGGATCTAGCAGGGATAGCGGTTTCTAGCGGATCAGCATGTACAGCCGGATCCTTTGAGCCATCGCATGTTCTTTCGGCGATGTTTAAAGATGATGAAAAAGCAAAATCGTCAGTGAGATTTAGCTTCGGATATGGAAATACTATAGAGGATATAGAGAAAGCAGCTAAGGAAACAGCAAAAATAGTAAAGAGAATTACAGCACTATAGATGGCTGTTACAGCCTTAGCTTTGTAGGTGGTGAGTAGTATGAACAGACAACTAGATAAAAAGCCAGAAGATACTCGTGTCGTTGTTGGAATGAGTGGAGGAGTAGATTCGTCCGTTACTGCACTCGTATTAAAAGAGCAAGGCTATGATGTAATCGGCATTTTTATGAAAAACTGGGACGATACAGATGAGAACGGAGTTTGTACCGCGACAGAAGATTATAATGATGTAATTAAAGTATGTAACCAAATTGGTATTCCGTACTATGCCGTTAATTTTGAAAAGCAATACTGGGATAAAGTGTTTACTTACTTCTTAGATGAGTATCGGGCAGGGAGAACACCAAATCCAGATGTCATGTGTAACAAAGAAATAAAATTCAAGGCCTTTTTACAACATGCACTTACACTAGGTGCGGATTACGTAGCAACCGGCCACTATGCGCGTGTTGATTTTCACGATGGAGAGCACCGTTTAATTCGTGGCTTAGATAACAATAAAGATCAAACGTACTTCTTAAATGCATTAAGTCAAGAACAACTCTCCAAGGCGATGTTCCCAATTGGACATATCGAGAAAAAAGAAGTCCGCGAAATTGCAGAACGAGCAAACTTAGCAACAGCTAAAAAGAAGGACAGTACGGGCATTTGTTTTATTGGTGAACGTAACTTTAAAGAGTTTCTAAGCTCCTATTTACCAGCTCAGCCTGGTGAAATGCAGACGCTAGATGGAGAAGTCAAAGGAAAACATGATGGCCTCATGTATTACACATTGGGACAGCGCCAAGGATTAGGAATTGGCGGTGCTGGAGAGCCTTGGTTTGTAATCGGAAAAAATATCGAAAAAAACATATTATATGTTGGACAAGGGTACCACCATCCAGGACTTTATTCATTAGGATTATACGGCGTCCATTTGAATTGGATTAGTCCTAATCCGCCAACGGAGCCATTTAAATGTACAGCAAAATTCAGATACCGTCAGCCAGATCAAGGAGTTACCGTCATTCCGCTCCCGGACAACAACGTAAAAGTCATTTTTGATGAACCACAACGAGCAGTTACACCTGGTCAAGCTGTCGTTTTTTACGATGGAGATGTATGTCTAGGCGGCGGTACAATAGATGTCATTTTGACAGAAGAGGGAGAACTTTAATCTAAGTTCTCCTTTTGTGTTTGGGTGACAGTCACAATTCTTTGATATACTAAATTAGTACAACCACATATTAAGTAAAAAGATAAGGATGGGAAAATAATGAGCGATTACATACAACAAGGATTGCAAGCAATGCAAGAAAGAGATTATGAAAAAGCAGCTTCTTACTTTAATCAAGCAATTGAAGCTAATCCAAATGATCCAGTAGGATTTATTAATTTTGGAAACTTACTAGCGATCGTTGGTGAGCTGGAAAAAGCGATCGTATTTTTTGAAAGAGCAATTTCCATAGATGCTTCTACAGCAACTGCTTATTATGGTGCAGGAAATGCCTTCTATCAATTGGAGAAATTTGATGAGGCGATTAAGATGTTTAACCAAGCGATCGAAAATGAGCTTAAAGAGGGTGATGTTTATTTTATGATTGGGATGAGTCACTATCAATTAGGGCAATTAAATCATGCACTCGTTCATTTTCAAACGGTAACGGAAATGAACCCTGACGATATTGATGCTCGTTTTCAATATGGCCTTTGCCTTGCGCAACTTGATCAAATAGATGAAGCGTTGAAACAATTTAAAGAAGTCGTAGCACAAGAGGAAAATCACGCCGATGCCTTCTTTAACATCGGTGTAGCCTATGCGTATAAAAATGAACTAGAAAAAGCGTTAGAAGCGTTTAATCAAGCAATTGAAATTCAACCAGACCATCTCCTTGCTGGAAACGGGAAAAAGAAAATGGAGGAACTGCTAACGCAATAGGAGGCAGATAAAATGGAGAACCGAGGAAGTCAAGAAGACCAAGCTCCTTATATAAAAGGAGAGGTCACTCACGTTATTTTCCATAACGAAGAAAACTTTTATACAGTAGCTGCCGTAAAAGTTCTAGACACAACAGAGCAGCTAGATGATCCACAAGTTACAGTTGTAGGAACACTGCCCAAAGTAGAACCAGAAGATACTTACGTCTTTTTTGGAAGGCTTCATGACCATCCAAAGTTTGGGTTGCAGTATGTGGTCGAGCAATTTCGTCGGGATATTCCGCAAACGGCTCAAGGGATTATTCACTATTTATCAAGTGATCGATTTCCAGGTATCGGAAAGAAAACTGCCGAGTCCATTGTTAAAAGCTTAGGAGAACGTGTGATCACTTTAATTCTTGAAGATCCGTCCGTACTCGAAAATGTTCCGAAATTAACTGAAGAGAAACGTAAACTAATATACGATCAATTAGTGGAACACCAAGGAATTGAACAAGTCATTTTATTTTTATCAAAATATGGGTTTGGAATTGAACTTGCGGTTAAAATTTATCAGGTGTATAAACAACAAACACTCGATGTCATTCAAAATAATCCATATCAATTGATCCAAGATGTGGAAGGTATCGGCTTTAAAAGAGCAGACCTGCTCGGTGAAGCGATTGGAATTTCAGGTAATCATCCCGATCGTATTCAGGCTGGGTGTATTTATTGTTTAAATGAATTAAGTAATCAACATGGACATGTTTTTCTAGGTAAAACTGAAATTGTTCAAGAAGTCATCAACTTATTATCGACGTCTCCTAATCCGATTTCAGCTGAAGAAGTAGAAAGTGCTTTAACGATGATGAATGAAGAAGGAAAGGTCGTCATTGAAGAAGAGCGCATTTACTTAAAAACATTATTTTTTGCTGAAAAAGGGTTAGTGACGAATATTAAACGTCTCGTTAATCGTGAAGAGCCTTTGACGTTTGTTCAATCAGAATTTTTAACGGCACTTGGTGAATTAGAGGAAACTTTGAAAATGGAGTACGCGGAATCACAGAAAAGAGGAATTGAAACCGCCCTTTCTTCACCCATCATGATCTTAACAGGTGGTCCTGGTACTGGAAAGACAACGGTTATTAAAGGAATTGTTGAAATTTATGCTAAGCTTCATGGCGTTTCACTTGAACCTAGTGATTATAAGGACGGAAATCCATTTCCAGTTCTCCTCGTAGCGCCTACCGGAAGAGCAGCTAAACGTATGGGTGAAGCGACAAACCTTCCTTCGTTAACGATCCATCGCTTATTAGGGTGGAAAGGCGGAAATGGTGGATTTGAAAAAAATGAACATGAACAATTAGAGGGAAATTTACTTATTGTCGATGAGGTATCAATGGTTGATATATGGTTGGCTAATCAATTGTTCAAATCGATCCCTGATCATATGCAAGTGATTTTAGTTGGTGACCAAGATCAGCTTCCATCAGTTGGCCCGGGACAAGTGTTAAGCGATTTATTACGATCACAGGCGATACCCATTGTTGAGCTAACGGATATTTACCGACAAGAAGAAGGATCGTCGATTATCAAGCTTGCTCATGAAATTAAAAATGGAGCTTTACCAGAAGACTTGAAAGAAGCTAAAGATGACCGTCGCTTTTTTCCATGTCATCAAAATCAAGTGATGCAAGTGATCGAAAAAGTGTACCTTAATGCAGTAAAAAAAGGATATGCACCGAAGGATATCCAAGTACTAGCCCCGATGTACAGAGGAAATGCAGGAATTGAACGACTGAACCTTCACTTGCAAAACCTGGTCAACCCACCTGTCGAGGGGCGAAGAGAAATCGAATTTGGAGACGTGGTGTATCGAAAAGGCGATGTTGTCCTTCAGCTCATGAACAACCCCGATGAGCAAGTGTTTAATGGAGACCGTGGTGAAATTGTAGCGATTATCTATGCAAAGGAAAATGTAGAAAAAGTCGATCAAATCGTTATTTCTTTTGAAGGAATTGAGGTCGTTTACAATAAAAAAGATTTAAGCCAAATTACACACGCGTATTGCTCATCGATTCATAAGGCTCAAGGTAGTGAATTCCCAATCGTTATTATGCCTGTCGTTAAAGGATATTTTCGCATGCTCAGACGTAACCTAATCTACACGGGAGTGACAAGAGCTAAGCAATTTTTAATCTTATGTGGTGAACAAGAGGCCCTTTTCCAAGCGATTGAGCAAAAAGACGAACACATTAGAAATTCTATGCTTTGTGATAAGCTAAAGGATGCATTGGTAACATGAAACTAGGATGAACACAAAGTAAAACGTAGAAACTATAACTGTTCGAGAGGAGGAGGTTCCTTTGCGAACATTTTCAAGCATTTGTGGTCAGTCCCTTTTTTGTGCTAAAACAGGAGAAGAACTTGGAACTGTGAATGATTTGTTGTTAAACGATAACGGAGTGGTGACCGGTATTGTTGTAGATAAGAAAGGGTGGTTTAATCGTCACCTATTTGTTCCGATTGATGCAATTACGGGGTTTGGTCATGACAGCCTAATGATTCAAGATTTAAAGGATGCTACGATCTATCATAAAAACAAGGCGGAGCATCACTTAAAGCAAGGGAAGGAAAAACTGGCCGGAAGACCGTTACTGACTAGTGAAGGTGAGAAACTTGGGTTGGTAGAGGATGTATATTTTATGGAAGAATTGGGCACGATTGTAGGGTATGAAGTAACAGAAGGTTTAATTGCTGATATTAAGGAAGGACGTAAAGTAGTGAAGACAGAGCATCCTTTAACGATCGGCAAGGATATCCTAGTTATTCAATTATAAAAAAGAGGAGACCCTATGATGCAATGTCCAAACTGTAATTGTAAAGATATCGGAAAAATAGGAACAAATCAGTATTATTGTTGGAATTGCTTTGTTGAAATGACGATTACCAAAGGAAAATTGTCACTCCATCAAGTGGAAGAAGACGGTTCACTCAGTTCCTTAGACGACCTATTTGAAGACCATGATTTACAAATAGAAATGTAATTCCAATCTGGTGGTGATTAAGGATGCGTAATCTATTGTTGGCAATTGGTTTAGGCGCGGCGGCATACTCAATGAGAGATCGCCGTAATCGAAAACGAATGATGCAATGGGTACAGCCACTTAGAAACCTCGATATTCAAAATATCGTACCAGATCAAAATGACTTACAAAAAATGAGAAAACGAATGTTGAAAAACTTTGCTTAAAACCTTTACAGAGGTCGATACATCCATTTGTATCGGTCTCTTTTTATTTTTGCAGGGATAACAGTATTTACTACTTGAAGGTCAGGTATCTGAAAATGCAGGAGGATGTAAAACGGGAGGTTGTCACAGTTTGGCAAATAAATAACTCGATTCGGACAATAAAATTAGGAAACGGACAATAAAAAAACAAATCGGACAATAAAATGAAAATATGGACAATAAATAATCCAAAACGGACAATAAATACATTAATCCAATCAACCAAGGTAAACGACTTAACAAAAAATAGTTAAGTCCCAATGTAACACTTAAAATTATGCATGAGTAGCTTTTCCAATCACCAGACCCACATGCTTTTCTTCATAGTTTTTGCGTAATTGTGCAGTATATAACTATGGAGGAATTTATATGGAACATACAAAAGGGATCAAGTGGATTATTCGTTTATCTATTACAATTTTAGTATTGTTATGTATATACTTTTTTTTACAAGTGTCTCCACTCTGGTTACCGGTCTTAGAAGTATTATCAAGAGTGGCCATTCCTTTATTAATTGCAGGTATTATTACTTATTTATTACATCCTATTATTGAAAATGCTCATGCTTATGGACTTCCTCGCCCTGTTGCCGTTTTAATCATTTATTTACTATTTTTTGGGGGAATCGCTTATTTAATTGCTGCTGCTTTCCCTTATGTAGTTGAACAGCTCAGGGAGTTTGTAGAA
Organism: Alkalihalobacterium sp. TH-98; assembly: GCF_057473385.1. NCBI lineage: Bacteria > Bacillati > Bacillota > Bacilli > Caryophanales > Bacillaceae > Alkalihalobacterium > Alkalihalobacterium sp. TH-98. The sequence continues at coordinate 71,586 of NZ_JBYCKM010000044.1, forward strand.
AATCTTCCTTATATTATTCAGCAAATTCAACAGTGGAGTAATCTATTTGAAAGACAGATCAATGCTTTACCAGAAGGAATGCAAGCACAATTAGCGGATTGGATGACTGGCTTAGAGGCACAGGCTGAGTCATTAGGAGAACGCATAATAGACACACTAGGATCGATTATTGGTTCCTTCATTTACTTTATCGTTATCCCGTTTTTAGTCTTTTATTTACTAAAGGATTATCAATTGATTGAAAAAGTTGCTTGGTACGTTACACCGAAAAAGTGGAGAAAAGAAGGCGTTGCATTTATCCGTGATGTCGATCATTCCTTAGGAAACTATATTCGCGGACAAATTCTTGTATCTATGTGTGTCGGCCTCATAGCGATGATCGGGTTATGGATTATTGGTGTTCCATATCCGATTATACTGGGGTTATTTATTGGCATGACTGATATTATTCCATACTTCGGTGCATTTCTTGGGGCATTTCCAGCTGTTATTGTAGCCGGACTTCATTCTTGGCAAATGCTTATTTTTACAGTGCTACTGATCTTTATCCTCCAACAAATAGAGGGAAATATTTTATCGCCCGTTATTGTGGGGAAGTCTGTACATTTACACCCTATCTTAATTATGATTGCTCTTCTCATTGGAGTAGAAACAGCTGGCATACTCGGTCTCGTTTTAGCTGTCCCTGTTTTATCGGTTGTTAAAGTAGTGTTGCTCCACTTGCGAACAAATTTACTCAATCATTGACAACTGATGAGACGATTTCTATAATAAATATTGAAATCAAAATATAATGAACACGTTGAAGGAACAAGTATGTTACAGCCCGTTTGTTAGAGAGGTATTTCCTAGGCTGAGAGAAATACTAAACGAAGAGTAACAGAAAGCTACTCCCGAGTGTAGAAAAACCTACCGTTAGCTGCGTTAAAGCATATCGAGTGATGGACTATTGTGTCCATAACTAGGGTGGTACCGCGTGAATATAACTCTCGTCCCTTATTTTGGGGAGGAGAGTTTTTTTATTTGTTTCACGGCAGTCAAAGTCCATCTGTCGAGTTGGAGGCGTTTTTCGTTTTTTGATAGTCTAGCGCCAGTGCCAGCGTCTAGCGACTTTGCTTAAGATTAGCTTTCATCGATTTGTGTTGAATTGGATGAATGAATTTGCATCTTTGGTAAGTTTAGCGGACACACAGGCCCTTATTTCAGTAGAAAACTCTTTTTTATTTGTTTAGAGGACTCAGAAGCCCTTATTTACTACAAATCATTATGTTTGTTAATGATTTCATGCTAATAGAGGCCTCTCAGTCCGCCAAAAACAAAAATAAGGTGTTTTACCCTCGAATAAGGTCCTCTCAGTCCGCTAAATTGAGACCGAAGTATAATTCATCGTCAATGACCTTAATCATTGACTAAAAATCAAGGCTGAGCAGCGGGCTACTGTCCATACGTCGCTAAACGGACTTTTCGTGATATAGCTTCTAGACGCCATTGGCTCGAGGTCGCTTCGGTCCATCAAACGTTCCCAAAAAGCCAGCCACTAAATAACTGGCCATTCAGCGCATGTCAACGATAACTATCTGTCGACCACTTTTAGGATTATTTTTTACTTTTTTTGGTTACGATGAATAACGAGAATTAAGGAGGAATACATAGTGAAGAAGTTAACTTCTGCTCAAGTACGTCAAATGTATTTAGATTTCTTTAAGGAGAAAGGTCATGATGTGGAACCGAGTGCATCCTTAGTACCAGTCGAGGACCCGTCACTGCTTTGGATTAATAGTGGTGTAGCTACATTGAAAAAATATTTCGATGGACGCGTTATCCCGGAAAACCCTAGAATCACAAATGCACAAAAATCGATCCGAACAAACGATATCGAGAATGTCGGAAAAACAGCCCGCCATCACACGTTCTTTGAAATGTTAGGGAACTTTTCGATCGGTGACTATTTTAAAGAAGAAGCAATTGACTTTGCATGGGAATTTTTAACGAGTGAAAAGTGGATTGGGTTTGATCCTGAACTCTTATCGGTAACAGTTCATCCCGAAGACGAGGAAGCTTATAACTTCTGGAAAGAAAAAATCGGAATTCCAGAAGAAAGAATTATTCGTCTTGAAGGGAACTTCTGGGACATCGGGGAAGGTCCGAGTGGTCCAAATACGGAAATTTTCTATGATCGAGGGCCAAAGTATGGAAATGATGAAAACGATCCAGAACTCTACCCTGGTGGAGAAAATGATCGTTATTTAGAAGTGTGGAACTTAGTATTTTCACAGTTTAACCACAATCCAGATGGTACATATACACCGCTTCCTAAAAAGAACATTGATACAGGCGCAGGGTTAGAACGACTAGTTTCAGTCATTCAAGATGTTGAAACTAACTTTGATACGGACCTATTCATTCCGATTATACGTGCAACGGAAGAAATTTCAGGTGTGAAGTATGGTCAAGACAAGGAAACGGATGTTTCTTTTAAAGTCATTGCAGACCACATTCGTACGGTTACGTTTGCAGTTGGTGATGGTGCACTTCCATCGAATGAAGGACGCGGCTATGTTCTTCGTCGTCTTTTACGACGTGCTGTTCGTTATGCAAAACTAATTCAAATTGAAAAGCCATTCATGTATGACCTCGTTCCAATTGTCGGAGAGATTATGGTGGACTTCTACCCAGAAGTGAAAGAAAAAACCGACTTTATTCAAAAAGTCATTAAAAATGAGGAAGAGCGCTTTCATGAAACACTTCATGAAGGTTTAACGATTCTTTCTAAAGTCATTGCTGAGGCTGAGAATAAAGGTGAAACGACGATTTCTGGTAAAGACGTGTTCCGTTTATATGATACGTATGGCTTCCCGGTGGATCTTACGGAAGAATATGTAGAGGAAAAAGGTCTAGTTATAGATCGTGAAGGCTTTGAGCGAGAGATGGAAGGTCAAAGAGAACGTGCACGTGCGGCTCGACAAGAAGGCGATTCGATGCAAGTTCAAGACCGCGTCTTGGGTGAATTAAAAACGGAAAGTACATTTGTCGGGTATGAGCAACTTTCAGCAGAAGCTACTGTTGAAGCCATTATTAAGGATAAAGAGTTAACCGATTTTGCAGGAACATCGCCTGATACCATTCAAGTAATACTTGATGTCACACCTTTTTATGCGGAAAGCGGCGGTCAGGTTGCCGATAAAGGTGTCCTAACAGGTGATGGATTTGTCGCACATGTTGAAGACGTACAAAAAGCACCAAATGGTCAAAACCTTCATTTTGTTAAAGTAGTAGAAGGGACATTGAAAAAAGGTGCAAAAGTAGAAGCTGTTGTTTTAGAAACGAACCGTAATGGAATTGTGAAAAACCATACAGCAACACATCTATTACATCGTGCATTAAAAGATGTACTAGGAGAACATGTAAACCAAGCAGGTTCATTAGTTTCTGAAGAGCGATTACGTTTTGACTTCTCACACTTCGGTCAAGTGACAAGTGAAGAATTAACAAAGATCGAAGAAATCGTTAATGAAAAGATTTGGAATGCAATCTCGGTAAATATCATGAGTAAAAACATTGAAGAAGCTAAAGCAATGGGCGCAATGGCTTTATTCGGTGAAAAGTATGGGAATGTCGTTCGTGTCGTTCAAGTAGGCGATTACAGTATTGAGCTTTGTGGTGGTTGTCATGTCCAAAACACAGCTGAAATTGGACTGTTTAAAGTAATTTCTGAGTCTGGTATCGGGGCTGGTGTTAGACGTATTGAGGGTGTAACCGGTCAAGGCGCGTATGAATTTATGAATGGACAACTCGATTTATTACGCGATGCGGCCGACTTGTTAAAAGCGAAAAACCTGAAAGATGTTCCACAACGTGTACAAACGATGCAGCAACAAATCCGTGACCTTCAGCGAGAGAATGAGTCGCTAAGTGCTAAATTAGGAAATATGGAAGCAGGTAACCTTATTAACGAAGTTACCGAAATTGCTGGAACTAAAGCACTAATTAAACAAGTTCAGGCAACAGACATGGATAATTTACGAGGAATTATGGATACACTGAAAGATAAAATTACGTCAGGGGTTATCGTACTAGGAGCTGCAAGCGGCGGGAAAGTAAACATCGTTGCTGGTGTTTCGAAAGACCTTGTTGAAAAAGGTTTCCATGCTGGAAAACTAGTGAAGGAAGTTGCTACAAGATGCGGCGGCGGTGGCGGTGGCCGTCCTGATATGGCTCAGGCAGGTGGTAAAGATCCTGAAAAGCTAGAAAGTGCTTTAAATTATGTGGAAGAATATATTAAATCAATTTCCTAAAAAGGAAAATTTAGTGTACAATGAAATCAAACTACTGTGGGTATGAAAACTCACAGAAATAGGCAGTATAGAAAGAGGTGTTTGTGATGGGCTCAATGGACAATACGATGAAATTTAATATTCAAGAAGATACGGTTGATGTCGATGTCCGCGAAGTGCTGCTAACGGTTTATGAAGCCCTTGAGGAGAAAGGTTACCACCCCATTAATCAAATTGTAGGATATCTTTTATCGGGGGACCCTGCTTACATTCCTAGACACAAGGATGCAAGAACAATTATCCGGAAGTTAGAGCGTGACGAATTAATTGAGGAGCTAGTTAAGTCTTATTTATCACAGCACCAAAAGGAGAAATAATGAGAATTTTAGGCTTAGATGTAGGCACTAAAACAATTGGAATTGCTGTTAGTGATGAATTAGGATGGACTGCTCAAGGAATTGAGACGTTTAGACGAAAAGAGGATGACCCGACAGCGGATGTTAATTATATTGTTAATCTTGCCAATGAGTATAAAGTTGGGAGCATCGTTGTCGGACTACCTAAAAATATGAATGGAACGATTGGACCAAGCGGTGAAGCATGCCAACAATTCGCAGCAAGTATAAAAGAACATTTGGAATGCCCTGTCATCTTATGGGACGAGCGTTTAACGACGGTTGCAGCGGAACGCATGTTAATTTCTGCTGATGTTAGCCGTAAAAAGAGAAAACAAGTTATTGATAAGATGGCGGCAGTTATCATATTGCAAGGCTATTTAGACAGTAAATCAAATTGATGAAGAGGTGTAGTATGACACAAGAAGAAAGAGAACGTATCATTATCCCTGATGAAAATGGGGACGAGCATTTATTCGAAGAGCTATTCAAATTTACAGTAGATGAAACAGGTAAGAACTATATTCTACTCGTACCAGTAGGAGATAGTGAAGAAGATTTAGAAGATGACATGCAAGAAGTCATTGCCTTTCAATACGAGGACAAAGAAGGCGACGATGGAAGCGACCTCGCTTTAATGCCTATAGAAACGGATGAAGAATGGGCAATGGTTGAGGAAATGCTAAATACATTCGTTGAAGAACAAGACGACGAAGAAGAATAATCAAATTTGAAACAGAGCCAAATGGCTCTGTTTTTTTTTGTGTGGTGTGCTGCTTCCTATAATCCTCGGAGTATCCTTTATGATTTCTAGGATGAAGTCTGATATAAGAGGGAACGGTGGAAAACGCGAATCGATCAGCGCACCAAATTGAAGCCTGGAAAAAATGAAAAGCCAGAAAAGCGGTAGTCAAAGAGCGGTTTGAAGCCCGAAAAAAGAGAAAAGCCAGAAAACCGGGGGTCAAAGAGCGGATTGAAGCCTGAAAAAAGAGAAAAGCCGAAAAAGCGGGGGGCAAACAGCGGTTTGAAGCCCGAAAAAAGAGAGAAGCCAGAAAACCGGGGGTCAAAGAGCGGATTGAAGCTCGAAAAAAGAGAAATACCGAAAAAGCGGTCGTCAGAAGTGGGATAAATCACGAAAAACATAGACGGCGATGGGCATCTAAACATAATACCCTAAACAGAATTAGAGTAGTAAGGACCGCAGTGGAAACGACTCCATTACCACCTTGATTCGCATCTGGAAATAAAATCTGTCTTTTTTACACGAATAATGAAATGTTTTGTAGTATAATGGTAATCGTGAAAGGGGGATATCTAGTGAGTGATCAGAAGAAAGATGAGCAGCTAGACAAATATGCTGAAAAAGTTCGCAGGGCAAAGATAGTCCGTAAAATTGTTCTTATTTGCGTTGCCATTATCTTTTTTATTTTTATTTCTGCAGTAACTTTTAGTTATTTATATATTAAGTCAGCAATGGGACCTGTCGATGCTGAAAGCACAGAAATAGTCAATGTTGAAATTCCAATCGGTTCTTCAAGCACTTCAATCGGGAGGATCCTTGAAGAAGAGGGAGTCATAGAAAACGGAACATTCTTTAGGTACTATGTAAGATATAAAAATGAATCTGGCTTTCAAGCAGGTAAGTATGAGTTATCAAAAGCGATGAATTTAGATGAAATCATTGACGAACTTAAAGAAGGCCTAGTGATGCAAGAGGCTGATCTAATGTTTACGATACCTGAAGGGTTATGGTTAGAAAATACAGCACGTTTAATTGCGAAGAATACAGACCATACTGAAGAAGAAATAATGGAAACATTAAGCAATGAAGAATATCTAGAAGAATTGATTGAACGCTATTCTGTTTTAACAGAAGATATTCTTACCGAGGGGATCAGACATCCGCTAGAAGGATATTTATTCCCAGCGCGATATGATTTTGTTGATGAAGATGTATCAATAGAAACGATTATTGAAGCGATGATCGAACGAACCGATAAGATTGTAGCCAAATATATGTCGTATTATCCAGATCATCCGTATACGGTTCATGAGACTTTAACATTAGCTTCGATTATTGAGCGAGAAGCTCAAAAAGAACAAGATCGATACACAATCTCTGGTGTACTGTACAATCGATTAGACCGCAATATGAGGTTGCAAGTAGATCCAACAGTTGCTTATGCAATTGGAGAACATTTATATATGACGTCTTATGCGGACTTACGAATAGACTCACCTTATAATACGTATATGTACGCTGGAATTCCGATTGGCCCGGTAGCTAATCCTGGGGAAGCATCGATTAAAGCTGCCTTTGAACCAGCAGAAACGGAGTACATTTATTTCTACGCAAGGTACGGTGGGGATGTACTATATACTGTTACGTATGAAGAGCATAACCAGAACGTTCAGAAGTATCGCCATGAATGGGCTGAAGCTAGACAGTCAGAAGAAAATAAAGAAGACGAAGAAGAGTAACCTCAAAAGTAAACAGCACGAGCACTAGGATGTAAGGATCCTAGTGCTTTTTATAAGTAGTATCATCAAGACTTAATATAATACTCTTATTTATTGTCATTGTTTTTCTATTCACACGCTTCATAAGATGAATTTCGTGAACTGCGGTGATTGTGGTAAAATAAAGCGTTATAGATGTGGAATACTAAGGAGGAAAAGCGATGCTTCCTAATAATGATCATAAAATCGATGCTTATATTGAATCACTGATTTGTGAGCGAAATGAGCTTCTTATAGAAATGGAGCAATTGGCACAAGATCAACAAGTACCCATTATGGAGTTAGTTGGAATTGAAACGTTGCTACAGTTGTTGAGAATTAAACAACCTAAATCGATTCTTGAAATTGGTACAGCAATTGGTTATTCAGCGATTCGAATGGCTCAAGCAATAGATGATGTAAAAATTATTACGATCGAGCGTGATGAACCAAGGTACAAGCAGGCGGTAAATTTTGTTGGAAGAGCAAATCTAAGAGATCAAATAGAGATTATTTTTGGTGATGCCTTACATGTAGGCGAACAACTTGAATTATATGCCCCATTTGATGTATTATTTATTGATGCTGCTAAAGGACAATATGAGAAGTTCTTTCAAATATACGAGCCATTGGTACGACCAGGTGGCTTAATCATTTCAGATAATGTACTATTTCGTGGCCTTGTGGCTGAAGAAAATATTGAAAATAAAAATCATGCAGGCATGGCAAAAAAACTTCGTCGGTACAATGAGTGGTTGATGAAAAATGAACATTTTACTACTACAATATTACCAATAGGAGACGGCCTTGCCTTATCAATAAAAAAGTAAAGAAGGTGTAAGACATGGGGAAGAAACCAGAAATACTAGTAACCCCAAATAGCGTTGAAGCTATAGAACGATTAATTCAAGCGGGTGCTGATGCAATCTTAATTGGTGAACAACGCTTTGGTTTACGTTTAGCAGGGGAATTTTCTAGAGAAGATGTTGTAAAAGCAAAAGAAATTACCAAAGCACATGGTGCAAAAGTATATGTCGCAATGAATGCTATTCTCCATAATGAACATTTGGATGAAGCATCTGACTATATGAAATTCCTTAATGAAACGAATGTAGATGCGATTGTATTTGGGGATCCAGCGATCTTAATGTTAGCTCGTGAATTGGCTCCAAATATGAAGCTGCATTGGAATCCGGAAACGACAGCAACCAACTGGTATACAGCGAATTACTGGGGAAGACAAGGAGTAAAGCGAGCTGTTTTAGCTCGTGAAATTAATATGGATGCGATCGTGGAAAGTAAAGAGAACGCAGAAGTCGAAATCGAAGTACAAGTGCATGGCATGACGAACATGTTCCAATCCAAACGTTCATTAGTTGGGAACTACTTTGAATATCAAGGTAAAAACCTAGAGGTTGAGAAAACAGAGCAAGCACGACAAATGTTCTTATTCGATAAAGAACGAAATGCGAAGTACCCTATTTTTGAAGATAAAAATGGTACCCACATCATGAGTCCTAAAGACATCTGCATCATCGATGAGTTAGAAGAAATGATTGATGCTGAAGTCGACTCATTTAAAATCGATGGTATTTTAAAAAGTACTGAGTATATGGAAAAAGTAACCCAAATGTATCGAGAAGCAATTGAATTGTATTTAACAGATGAAGATGCATACGCAGATAAAAAAGAAGAGTATGTTGAGAAAATTCGTGAGATCCAACCGCCAAATCGCGACATCGACACAGGCTTTTTCTTTAAAGAAACGGTTTATTAAGGAGGGAATACGATGCAAGCTATATCAGAAGTAAACGAAACGGGAAAACGTGTCATTACAAAAAAGCCTGAACTCCTCGCACCAGCTGGTAGTTTAGAAAAGCTAAAAATAGCTGTTCATTACGGAGCTGATGCGGTCTTTATCGGTGGACAAGAGTTCGGACTTCGTTCTAATGCTGACAACTTCTCAAAAGAAGAAATGCGAGAAGGCGTTGAATTTGCGAACCGTTACGGTGCAAAAGTATATGTTACGACAAATATTTTTGCTCATAATGAAAATATGGACGGCTTAGAAGAATACTTGGAAGGTCTCCAAGAAGTAGGCGTTACCGGTATTATTGTTGCAGACCCATTAATTATTGAAACTTGTCGCCGAGTCGCACCAAATGTAGAAGTTCATTTATCTACACAACAATCATTAAGTAACTGGTTAGCCGTTAAGTTCTGGAAAGAGCAAGGTTTAGAGCGTGTCGTTTTAGCGAGAGAAGTTGGATTAGAAGAAATGCTTGAAATGAAAAAACATGTGGATATCGAAATTGAAACGTTTATCCACGGTGCTATGTGTATTGCTTATTCAGGGCGCTGTGTATTAAGTAACCATATGACAGCTCGTGACTCTAACCGTGGCGGCTGTTGTCAGTCCTGTCGTTGGGATTACGACCTATTTGAACAAAAAGAAGAAGGAAAAGGTCTTGTTAAAGAAATTCCTTTGTTTGCAGAAAACGATACGCAATATACAATGAGTCCAAAAGACCTCAATCTGCTACAATCGATTCCACAATTAATTGAAGCAGGAATTGACAGCTTAAAAGTTGAAGGTCGTATGAAGTCTATTCACTATGTTGCAACCGTTACTTCCGTATACCGAAAAGTGATTGATGCTTACTGTGCAGACCCAGACAACTTTGTCATTCAAAATGAGTGGTTAGAGGAACTAGAAAAGTGTGCGAACCGTGACTTTGCACCACAATTCTTTGAAGGAACACCAACATTTAAAGAACAAATGTATGGTATCCATCCCAAACGTACGACGTATGATTTTGCTGGACTTGTCCTAGACTATGACAAGGAGACAGGAATTGTTACATTGCAGCAACGAAACCATTTCAAACCAGGAGATGAAATTGAATTTTTCGGTCCTGAGATTGAAAACTTTGTTCAAACGGTTGAAGCGATTTGGGATGAGGATGGTAATGAATTGGATGCCGCTCGTCACCCGTTGCAAATTGTTAAAATTAAAACAAAATACCCGGTATATCCATGGAATATGATGCGTAAAGAGGTTAAATAATGAAACAAAAGCCAATCATAATTGGTGTGGCGGGCGGAACAGGTTCAGGTAAAACGACCGTTGCAAAAGAAATTTTTCACCAATTTAATCAAAAATCTATAGTATTAATTGAGCAAGATGCATATTATAAAGACCAAAGTCACTTATCGTTTGAAGAAAGACTAGGTACGAACTACGATCACCCATTGGCATTTGATAATGATCTTCTAATGGAGCATTTACAAACGTTGTTAGATGGCGAGTCAATAGAAGTGCCTGTTTATGACTACGCACAGCACACTAGGTCTGATACGTTCATACCTGTTTTACCAAAGGATGTCATTATTTTAGAGGGTATCTTAATTTTAGAAGATAAACGACTTCGTGATCTAATGGATATCAAATTATTTGTTGATACAGATGCTGATATCCGGATATTAAGAAGACTTTCTAGAGATATTCAGGAACGTGGTAGAACATTAGAGTCTGTTGTGGAGCAATATACGACTGTAGTTAGACCGATGCATTTACAGTTTATCGAACCAACTAAGCGATATGCTGATATCATTATTCCTGAAGGTGGACAAAATAGGGTGGCCATTGATTTGATGGTAACAAAAATCCGCTCTATTTTTGAAGCCCGGTCCTTTTTAACGAAAAATCAGTAAAAACAAGAAAAAAAAGTAAAAAGTTATCATATCAGGATAGCAGGATACGTTGTTTTTGTTTATACTATAAGAGTATCTTTAAAAGGGCTTTAAAGAACTAATGGGATAAAGAAAAGCGAGGTGATAAACCTTGCTTTTCTTTTACATAGCCTAATTTCTAGAAATATCATTTCATAGTAAATTTACTTTTTTTGATGGAAAGAGGAGTGAACGTCATGGCTGAAGAAAAAACACATTATATGACCCTTGAAGGGAAACAAAAGTTAGAAGAAGAATTAGAGTTCTTAAAAACGGAAAAACGTAAAGAAGTCGTTGAACGTATTAAAGTAGCACGTAGTTTCGGTGATCTTTCTGAGAACTCAGAGTATGATTCAGCGAAAGAAGAGCAAGCATTTGTTGAAGGGCGTATTTCGACTTTAGAAAAAATGATTCGTGATGCAGTCATCATTAAAGAAGATGAAACGAATACTTCTGTTGTTTCTTTAGGAAAAACAGTTCGTTTCGTTGAACTTCCTGATGGAGACGAAGAAGAATATACAATCGTTGGTAGTGCAGAATCCGATCCGTTTGAAGGCAAAATTTCAAACGACTCTCCAATGGCACAAAGCTTACTTGGAAAATCTGTAGGCAATAAAGTAACCGTTAACACACCAGCTGGTGAAATGGAAGTTAAAATTCTAGAAGTTAAATAATAAAGAAAAAGAACTGTTCATTGTTGAACAGTTCTTTTTTTGGGATAAAATTATGGTAAGTTACTTTATTCACTTACAATATAGACCGTCGTTTGCAAGGGAATGTTATTGTACATCCATAGTACTTCGTCATTGTGCATGCGGATGCACCCCAAGCTAACATGTTTTCCAATAGATGAAGGGTCGTTGGTGCCATGAATACCGTATTTAAAGTTATTCGTCCCTGGAACATTTAGACCTAACCAGTGACTGCCTAATGGGTTATTTGGACTTCCTCCAGGAATGTTCTTCGGATTATACCATGGCTTTTCTACTTTATTGACAATCTGAAACGTTCCTTCAGGTGTTAAGGATGCATCTTTCCCAGTCGCGACGGAAAAGGTCCTTAATATATCAGCATTTTGGTAGACGGTTAATGTATTCGTCGTTTTATTCACCTTTATGGTGATTCCACTTGGCTTGTAATTTTTTAAAATTGTCGTATGTGGGATCGTTAGTGTCATTCCTGCTTTGACATCGGCCGCTGGATTTACAATTTGATTATAATTTGCAAGCGGAATGAGTTGATCTGTATTTCGATAGTATTTCATTGTAATGTTAAATAAGGTCTCTCCCGACTCAACTTTATGAAAAGCGATAATATCTGGATCTGGGAGATTTAACTTTTGGCCCGCTTTAAGATCAGTAGCTGGATTGGCAATTTTATTGAATTGCGCAACCTTATGTTGTTGAGTGTCTGGGGTGATATAGTATTTTTTCACGATGCTATATAATGTCTCATTTGGTTTTACTTCGTGAGTAATGACGATTTCAGCTTTTTCACTGGGCTCGCTTTTTGGTTGTTCTGACGGTTGTTTGTTTTCTTTCGGCTTTACAATATTGTGAGATGATGTTTTGTCGGCATTAGAGCTTGTTCCTTGGTCCACTTCATTTTGTTTTTGTGGATGTGTGTCTTGCTCCACTTCTTTTGGGTCATCTATTTCAGCTGTATCTTCTTGCGCGTTGTCTGTTTCTTCACCCATTTTATTATCCTCAGATGGATCTTCCGCAAGTTCTTTTTCACCTTCTTGCTCTTCTTCTAGTGGACTACTTTCCTCATGTTGTTGTCCTGGATTAAAAACCCCTAATTGTGATGGGACTAACCCTAGTTTTAATACTGCAGCTGTAGCTCCTCCTAAAGTTAACAGGAGTAGGACAGCTACTAAAATAAATGAGGACATCTTGCTCTTTTTCTTTTTTCTCTTATGTTTAACTGAACGAGGTAAAAACTCACTATGCTCTTTTGATTTCTTAGACACCAAACTTCCTCTTCTCTATAAATAATAAGGTTCCAGATAGTTTTCAAAAAACTAAACATTTATTCCGCAATAATCGAGAAAATCCTTCATCTTTTGACAAAATAGTCGTTTTAAAAATTTAATTAGATCTTAAGTTCTATATTTTCTCATGATACTAAGCAGAAAAGAATTCAAAGGAACTACTCCATACTATTTATTCGACAATGATAGTCAAATTTCCTATATAAGGTATGAAGGAAGTTAAAAAGTTGACACACCCACCCCGGGTTACATTTTCAAAAGAATGGAGAGTTTTTTCTTGTCTTAGAAATATAGTGGGTATATACTGTGTATATACTTTATGTACAGTCGAGGTGGCAACATGTGGATTCACCTTTCGAATGAATCAAAAGACCCGTTATATAAACAATTAAAAGATCAAATTAAACAACAAATTATTGACGGGACATTAGAAGGAGATACAGAATTACCATCAATCAGAACGCTCGCTAAAAACATACAAACGAGTGTAATTACCGTTAAACGGGCGTATTCAGAGTTAGAGCAAGAAGAATTTATATATACGCGAGCCGGCCGAGGAACGTTTGTAAAAGCAACGGAAAAAAGAATATTACAACAAAAAGTCGAAAAGCAATTTGAAGCAGAAGTCGATCGACTGTTTCAGCTAGGGGCTAGTCTAGGACTCAGTCTAGAAGAGATGATGACAATGATTCAGAGATTAAAGGAGGAAAGAAAGTGAAAGGTATCGTTACAGTTAAACGAGCAGTTCAATCGTATAAAGAATTTCAGTTAGGTCCAATTGATTTAAGCATTAAGGAAGGCTTTATAACAGCAGTGATCGGACGAAACGGGGCAGGAAAGACGACACTATTAAAAGGGATCGCACATATTGAACCTTTTTTATCTGGTGAAGTCACTGTTGCAAATAGCTCGTATGATCAAGACCGGTTACATTTTAATCGGACTATCTGTTTCGTTTCTGAAGAGATCAATATGTACAGCGATTTTACAGTGCAGCAATCGATTGATTTTGTCTCTTCATTTTATACCAACTGGGATAGCGACCTTGAACAAAGGTTATTAAAAGAATTTCAATTGTCTCCTAAAAAGAAAATCCATCAGCTTTCTAAGGGGATGAAGTTAAAGGTCAATGTGCTTTTAGCTCTTTGCTTTCATCCAAAGGTACTGATTTTAGATGAACCAACTGCAGGACTCGATCCAGTAGCTAGACAAGAATTATTAGTTTTACTTCAGCAGTGGATTGAAACGGGAGAAAAGACCGTAATCTTATCATCCCACATCACAACTGATTTTGAACAAATTGCGGATTACGTCATGTTTTTAAAAGACGGGCAAATAGCGCTATATGAAGATAAGGAAAAGTTAAAAGACAAGTATCTATACTTCACGACAAACCACCATACAGATCTTCCTATAGCTGGAATTTATGGTTATCAAAAAGGATCGTATGAGGTGACAGGTGTGATTGATAGTGAGCAGGAAAATACGTTTGATGCGCAATTACGTCCGGCTACTTTAGATGAAATTTTATACTACGTAGTGGAAGGTGGAGCGAACGATGCAATCTTTGATTAAGAAAGATTTACTTTCTTTGAAAAGTATTTCAATGATTTTTATTCCGCTCACGATCTTATTTCAATTTTTTATCACTTGGTATGTTAGTAGTATGAGTGGATTTTTATTAAATGATTTAAGCGGAATAATCTTCTTTATTATATTGTTTAATTTATTGATGAGTTACGGGTTGATTACTCATATTTGTAATGCTGAGGAGTTAAGTGGAGTCAATAAGAGGATCCGGAGTTTGCCTATTTCTGTTTCAACGATCGTCGTTGTAAAATTTAGTTCGACTCTTATTATACTGATTAGCATTAATGCGATTACTTTCGGTACGTTATTTTTTGTTCAAGTGATCCTAGGGCATCCAGTAGGGATAGGATATACAGGTGGTGCAGTGCTACTCATTAACGGCTTAATTCTATTGTTTATTAGTTTTTATTTATTCGCTCATTTTACTTTTGGCTCTTATATAGCGGTTTGGATTGGTCGACTGTTTATTGTTACAGCGGTTTTCCTGCCAATGTTTTTAAGCTGGCCGTCGAGCCTTATCTTTGGGGTACCGATTTCAGTTATTACACCATTATTAAATCAATTTTTCTTTATCAGTACCTTATTATTAGTTGGAAGTTCGATGTGGTTCTCGATCCAAAGTTATCGTGATTTTTATAAAGTAAAGAAAAAACTTAACATGACGATAGGTTTTTTTAGTACATTCTTCATTCTCATGTTGCTCACAGTGACTTCAGCAGTTGCACTTTCCTCTCCCCCTTTGAATACGAAGGAGGAAATTATTGATCATATATCAGTAGAACGCTTAAACATATATTATAAACCAGATCATTCAAATGGAAGAGAATTACATGGAATAGAGTATGAATTGGTTCTTACGGCATCTCCCTTATCGAACCCAGAGCTTCTTCAAGAGATCGGTGTAAGCCTTATTTTTCCTAAAGAAGATCCATTGTTTAAGTTGGTTGGCCATGATATGGGAGTTCATTATAGCAGTTGGTCGTTTCATCAAAGTCGGCCCACTTTCTGGCTGAACAGCGTAACAAGTCCGTATGATATGGACGTTGAACAATTATTAAGAGCAATTAGTGAAAGCCGGCCGCAAATTGCAATTTTTGAAAATTTTCAGGAAAAAGTACCATCAAGACTGATAAACTACTAGAAACGTCAAGGAAATAGTAGTAAAATAACTAGAAATTGAAGATGTTGCATGGTAGTATTAGGATTGAATTGGGAAGGAGAGAAAGTCAATGAACTACTCAACTCGATATGATCAACGTAAAAAACGTCGTTTAAATCGGTTGCTGAATGTAGCAATCGGAATAGTAGCTATCTCAATTATATACGTTGCGGTGAAAATATTTTTTACTCCTGGCGGCACTGAAGAAGTAATTGCTGATGTTGAGCAAGAACAACAAGAGGAACAGCAACAAGAAGAGCAAAGTAGCGAAACGGAACAAACCATCGAAAATGACCGTGATATTAATTCTACTCAAGAAGAAGCAGAAAATGAGGAACTTCGTGAAGAAGAAGAGGAAGCGGAGGAAGAGTTGTCTGATGGGGAATGGCAGCCGATCGGGACAGTGCAAAGTGAACCATTTGAAATCAACTTTTCAAAAGACCACGTCAATTGGAAAGAAATGACCCATGCCATTCAATATGCAACAGGTTTATATGATGACATCATTATCTGGCGAATTGAGAACGGCGGCGATTCAATGAGTGCCGTTGGAACGGTAAGTGATGCAGCAAATAAACATACCCCTTACCGAGTTAGAATCGAGTGGGTAACAGAACGTGGCTGGAAACCAGTAGAAGTTATTAAGTTATCATCAAATCCCTACTTATAAAACAAGATTTTAATAGCTTAATATAAAATTAAGGCTCCCCATCTATACGATGGTAGGGAGCCTTTTTCATATAGTGAGCGGTCTATCTATTTTTTCGCTTTAAAATGAACGACCGCTGTATAAATAGGTAAAGAAGTTTTTTGGTCGATATGGACATTATGCTGAACATGATGAACCTGTAACATGAGGACCTTATTATTATCAATTTGTTCATTCATTTTCTTTTCTAATTCTTTTAAGCTTCGAGATTCGAAACATTCGACTTTATCTTCAATCACATCTAAATGAATTTGCATCGTTATTTCTCCCTTTTTATCAAATTTCAGTTATAATATACCAAGAACAATGGATATTGTATACTTTGCTGCTTTATATGGAAAAATGTTGAAGTAAATGTTGCAAATGAAAGGAAGATAGTCATGAAAATTGGCATTATTGGTGCGATGGATGAAGAAGTAGAATTATTAAAAAGTAAATTAGACGATCGAGTCGATCAAACGATTGCAGGCTGTGAATTTCACGAGGGGAATTTAAATGGTCTTGATGTCGTCCTATTAAAATCAGGAATCGGAAAAGTGAATGCAGCAATCGGAACAACAATGCTCATTCAATTATTTAATGTTGAAAAGGTCATTAATACAGGATCTGCAGGTGGTTTTCATGAAGGGTTAAAGGTTGGAGATATCGTCATCTCAACCGAAGTCCGATATAACGACGTTGATGCTACTGTCTTTGGGTATGAATTTGGACAGGTCCCAAGAATGCCAGCTTTTTATTCTCCGAATGAAGAATTAGTAGCCATTGCAGAAGAAGCGGCAAATGACGTTGGAGTTCATTCTGTAAAAGGACTAATCGTATCTGGGGACTCGTTCATGAGCGACCATGCTCGTGTAGAGGATTTAAAAGTTCGCTTTAATAACCCGTATTGTGCAGAGATGGAAGCAGGAGCTATTGCACAAGTATGCCATCAATTTAATTGTCCGTTTGTTATCATTCGTTCACTTTCAGATATTGCGGGTAGTGATGCGAAAGTTTCGTATGATCAATTTTTGGAGACGGCATCTGTTAATTCTGCAAACCTTGTGTTACTAATTGTTGATCAGTTGAAAAAGTAAAGAGTGGAGTGTTACAAGCAGTGCATAACTTAGCGAGTACCAGCAGTTTTTGAACTGCTGATATCCTATATATTCCCTCTAGTAACAACAGTTACATCCTCTTGACTACAGTTTTCTATGCTAGAATAGAAGAGTGTTGATAGGAGGAATGTAAACATGGATGATAAGAAAATTCGTGAAATTAAAGGAAAAGTAGAAGATTACAAGCGATTTGGTTTTATTTTATTGTCCTTAAGTGTATTTATGTTTCTTGGTATCATTATCCCAAACGATGTTCCTTTAACTGGAAATTATGTTGAATATATGATGGTTGGGACCGTGTTATCGTTAGTGACGGCATTGATTTTTCACCGAAAAGCGATGCACTATCGTAACCAACTAGATAACGGAGAGTTCGGACAATAATAATATATGATATATATAAATGGAGAAGAGGATGACAATCAGGTCATCCTCTTCTTTGCTACATAAAAAGGTGGTATATAAAAAATAAAAAGGTACCAGGTACCTTTAGTGGGCTAAAGGATTACCTGGCACAGGGTTGTGAATAAGGGTGTTTATGTTGCTGGTGGCGTAACGATGTAGTAGATACTAATAAAGAAGATAAAGATTACGAGTACGGATGCATATGCTTTCCATGGCACAAACTTTTGCGTAACAAGTACGATCTTTACACATGTCATGTACATCCATGCAATTCCTAATATAACACCTACTACTGCGATGAATGGAACTGTCGCCCCAACGCCGTCAGCAATAAATCCTGGCATCGCTAGAATAGAAGGGATCAGGGCCCCGGCTGACAGGCGGAAAAGCTGTCCAAGTAAGCCAGGTCCTCCAAATCCGCGAGAGGCGGCCCATAAGAGTAGAGATAGTGCCACTCTCGTCAGAAAGACCATTATTATCCCAGAGAGAATGAAAAATCCAGGTACGACTATATTTCTTAAAAACTCAGCTTCAAAGCTTGAAATATAGTCGATATTTTGTTGAATAGAGATAAAGCCATAAATGACACCTAAAAGGATAGTAACAAGGTGACCCCATATATTCCATTTTGGAGAAGTGGTTAGTTCGGCTATAGCTTCATTGTTTAGTAGAGTGGTGCGAATATAAAGTATCAACCCTGTCATAAATATCCCCTCATTTTATATCATTGTTTGTTGTTCCTTACGATAAGTCAACATCAGCTCGTTTGCACTCGCCGTGTATCCTTTATCTCATACGTAGGGCTCCAGTCCATACGCCGCTAAACGAGCGCTTCCGCTTTTCTATCTGTCTAGCTGCAGGCGCCATCGGCTCGAGGTGCTTCGGTCCATCAACGTGTCCAAAGACCGGACACTAATGCTGGACCTCCAGCGCTTGTCGCCGATAAGCAGGCACCTTCCGCTTTTCTAACTTAAAATTCCCAAGGCATTAGTGCCCAGACAAAGATAGCAATACTAATTGCAGTAATTAAAAATGCTCCGAATGTGCTGTTGTAACGAGCTGGGTTAACGTCGTTCCAACCATGAATACGTTCAATTAACTTGTGATCAGCTTTAGTAGGTAAGTTCTTTTGTAAAGCTGGGATTCGGTTTGTAATATATGATACTACAATTAGTAAAATAAAGCTAAGCGGTACACATAACATTGCTCCAGATAACCCCATACCATCTGTTAGGGCATGACCACTGACAACGATACTAGGGAATACGAAAGGAGAAACGATGATGTACAGAATTCCACCAACTACAGAAGCTGCCATTGCACCGTATCTATTCGCTTCTTTCCACCATACACCCATCATGATGAGAGGGGCATTGGTCACGCCTGCTAATCCAAAGGCCCATAGAATACTTACGGTTAAGAATTCAGGTGGATTGAAAGCTAAAAGTACACTGACTAAACCACCCATTGCAATTGAAATATAACCTAAACGTACTTTAGATTTACTAGTTAAGTTTGGCTTAAGTGTCGTAACAATATCTTGAGAAATTAGAGCACCAATTGCTAGTAAGTTACCACTTAAAGTAGATAGACCAGCAGAGATCGCACCAGCAATAACAAGTGCTGTTACCCATTCAGGGTTATAAACTAAGTTTAAGATAATTGTAAGCTTATCCGCATCTGCAGAAGAAATTTCTACTCCAGAAATTTGCGTGTAGTATACACCTGCAAACCCCATTGCATAAGTAGCAGAGAAAACAAGACCTAAAACTAATGCAAACCATACCATTGCTTGACGTGCACTTTTTAAACTAGATGCTGTATAAATACGCATCGCTAAGTGAGGTAATCCAAGAGAACCAATTGTTAAAGCAGGAATAATTGCAAAATACCATTTAGAAGAATATTGGTAGTCAAAGAAACTCGGCATTGCTTCTAACATGGCAGGAACCATATCAGCATATAAAAGTGGAGGGAAGTACCAACCAGTTCCACCCATAGCTTTCATGATTGCTCCTAATGGAACGATAAACATTAGTGCAATAATAACCATTTGAATAGCAGCGTTGTTTGTAGCTCCACTCATACCACCAATGGTTACATAACCAACAATTAAAATACCACCAACAATAAGTCCAGTAATATAAGGAATACCAAGTAACGTTTCAAATGTAACAGCAATACCGATCATTTGTCCTAGCGCGTACATAATTGAAACTAAGATCATAAATAATGCAGCGATAATAGAAGCAGAAACACCATAACGCTCACGAACGAAGTGAGTAGGTGAGAAAGCACCCATACGACGTAAAGATGTTCCATAAATAATTGTGATTAATGGAATAGCTAAAATCATTTGGATCCATAACAAAACAAATGGAACTTGGAGATTTAGGATTAATCCCGTTACCCCTAAAAATGTAGCTAAACTCATGTATGTTGAAGCCATTGCAAGACCATTGGTTACTGGTCCTACACCACCACCAGCGGCATATAAGTCCTCGACGGATTTACTTGCACGGTTTGAAAAATAACTTACAGCATAGAATAGTACGAATGTTGCGATAACGATTACGATACCTATAATTGGATTGGATAACTGCCATGATTGCTCCATCTTAACTTACTCCTTTCTGGCTATCATTTGTGTCTTGACTTAAACGAGCATTTTCTTCATCAATTGCTTCATCGATGTGATTTCCAATTTTACCTGCAATTAGAGTTAAAATGAAAATTCCAAACCAACCGATTAGAATTGGTACGATGTACATGATCGGAAATCCGAACAAGTTACCTTCTACTGGAAAGATAGAAAAGATGAAGCCGACATGCCCAGCCAGTAGGAAAATAGCAGACATAATAATTGTAAACCAAACTTCTTTTTTATACGCACTCATTAAAAATCTCCCCCTTCAATTTTGTAAGTGCTTTCATTTTTTCCTAAGCTCACTAACCCATTGATGAACTGAACGAACACTCAATCTGTCTTCAACCAAAAAATAAAACTGACCGACCAGTCGGTTTTCTAAATATACATGCCCCCTAGTTGAAGAAATATTGAGTTAAAAAAATCCCCCTCCCTTTCACAAGTAGAGAAAAATTAGTAAACTTAATTAGAATTTACACGAAATTTGGAATTGTTTCAAGGTTAAATCGTAAGAAAATTATATTTAATTTAAAGTTTTCTGATATTTTATATGTATATTAATACAGTAAATACCATAATTAGAAAGAGTTGATAAAAATGAAAGAGTTACTCCGACGGAAAACAACCAACCGACCAATTGTCCTGTTTGCGATAATTATGGCGATGTTTATGGCAGCCGTTGAAGCTACGATCGTCGCGACTGCGATGCCAGGAATCGTATCAGATCTAGGTGGATTTAGTTTATTCACTTGGGTTTTTGGAGGGTATTTACTAATGCAAGTGGTTTCAATCCCGATCTATGGAAAATTAGCAGATTTATTTGGAAGGAAAATTATTTTTTCGATTGGTATTTTCATCTTTCTTATTGGGTCCATATGGTGCGGGTTTGCGACTTCAATGGAATGGTTAATTATTGCTAGATTTATTCAAGGTCTAGGGGCCGGTGCAGTTCAGCCAATTGCAACGACGATCGTCGGTGATATATACACGAAAGAAGAACGAGCCAGCATTCAAGGCTATCTAGCAAGTATTTGGGGGATATCATCCATTCTTGGTCCAGTATTAGGTGGAGTATTTGTTCAATACCTTCATTGGTCTTGGATTTTTTGGATGAATATTCCGTTTGGTTTGTTAGCTGTACTTTTAATCGTACTATTTTTAAAAGAGAATGTTGAGAAAACGAGACCAGCCGTCGATTATTTCGGCGCCCTCTTAATCTTAATCAGTGTTGGATCTTTAATGATGGTGTTAATCCAAGGTGGCGTTCAATGGGAGTGGCTTTCACTACCTGTCTTACTATGTATCAGTGTCTTTGGGATTAGTTTTATTGCATTCATTTATCAAGAAAAACGAGCACTGGAACCGATTATGTCGATGGATATATGGGGAACACCGTTAATTGTGATTGCAAACATTGCATCGTTCGCATCAGGGGCTTTGCTGCTGGCAGTATCATCCTTTCTTCCTACGTATGTTCAAGGAGTTATGAATCAGCCGGCAATGATTGCTGGGTTTACATTAACGATGATCTCAATTGGTTGGCCGATATCATCAACGATCGCTGGAAAACTTCTACTTAAAATTGGGTACAGAAAGGCAGCGCTTATTGGTGGTTTTGCTTTAGTTTTAGGTTCGACATTTTATTTAACTCTATCGCTCATCCATCACCCGGTTTGGGCAGGATTAGGATCGTTCTTTATTGGAGTAGGAATGGGCTTTTCAACGACAACTTTTATCGTTTCGATACAAAGTCATGTTGATTGGAAAAAGAGAGGTGTGGCCACGGCTTCCAATATGTTTATGAGAACATTAGGAGGCGCAGTTGGTGTGGCCTTATTAGGTGGGATTCTTAATAGCAAGTTAAAGTCACAACTTGAGGGGGTTTTAGGAACTATTGACTATGAATTGGATATGGATATTGTCAATATTATTTTAAGCCCCGAACAAAGAAAAGTACTGACTGAACAAGAAGTCGTATTTATTCAAGAAGCTCTTTCACAGGCATTATCTTATGTGTATTGGGGGATTTTCATATTTGCACTCATTAGTCTTATTTTAATATTTTTTTTACCGCGAGAAGAAAAGGTGAATGAAAATTAAAGATCAGATTTAATTAATTCGATAAAATGTTGAAGTATACGAGCCGTTAAGCCCCAAATGACGTACTGATCGTAGAAGTAAAAAAACTCTGGAAACGAATGTGTTCGTTTCGTATAGGCTTCGCGATTCGGAATGCGGTCAAATGGAAAGTTTTCATCAGGCTCAAAATGAATATTCATATTGTACATTTTCGGTTCTGTTTCTAGTAAAAAGGATAAAGGAACGGTAAATACTTCTTCAACTTCATGTTCACTCGCAGAGATCTTTTCGGGTGACAAGATTTGACCAACAAATGGGAAGATTGTCCCGCGGAATGGTGTGACTAGGACATCTAAAGCCGCAATAGTAGTAATGTCAGCTTCGGATAGTCCTAGCTCTTCACATAATTCCCGTTTCGCCGTTTCTTCTTCTGATGGGTCCGTTGCGTCAATTTTTCCACCGGGAAAGCAAATCTCACCGGGTTGGCGGGTTAATTGTTTGGAACGTACTTCAAACAAGATGTGAAGTTCATCGTCTTTTTCTATAATTGGAACGAATACCGCTGATTTTAAAGCACGTGAATCCTTTAAGACACCGGCATCTCTCTTGGCGAGGAGTTGCTTGATTTGGTCTAGAGTTACAGACATTTCCTCCATCTCCTTGACATTTTTATTTTTATCATACCAAAAAAAGAAGCTGACTCATAAAAGTTTGTACTCCTCACATGAATTTAATCGTGAGAAATTGCAATTCTTCGAGTCAGCTTTTTTATGCGAAGGTGTTTTTGTAAATCTAGTAAAGCGCAATCTTGGTTGGAACAAGCGCTCTATAAATCAATTAAAGTTTTTCGTTAAACCAATTAACGATATGGTTTAAACGCTCAATGCGAAGGTGTGGCGGACCGCTGCGTGAAAGTTCATGGTTCGATTCCGGGAAGCGAACAAACATCGTATCTTTCTTTTGGTGTTTTAAGGCAATGTATAGTTGTTCTGCTTGTTCAATCGGGCAACGATAGTCATTTTCACCGTGTAAAATTAACAATGGTGTTTCAATGTTCTTCACATAACGAAGTGGAGAGTGGTACCACAGTTTTTCTGGGTCATCTTGGAAGCAAGCACCAATTTCCCATTTTGTAAAAAAGTAACCAATGTCACTAACACCATAGAAACTCGTCCAGTTTGAAATTGAACGTTGGGTAACAGCAGCTTTAAAGCGATTCGTATGACCGACGATCCAGTTTGTCATAAAACCACCGTAACTGCCTCCAGTTACACCTAGGCGATCTTGGTCAATGTAATCAAAGTTTTCTAGCGCAAAATCAACTGCTGCCATTAGATCCTCATAATCTTTTCCACCATAATCACCACGACAAGCGTTTACAAACTTTTGGCCGTAACCGTGACTGCCTCGAGGGTTCGTATAAAGAACAACATAACCTTGAGCAGCTAAAAGTTGGAGCTCATGGAAGAACGAGTTGGCATACATGGCATGCGGACCACCATGAATTTCTAAGATCATTGGGTATTTTTTACCTTCTTCAAAGCCATGTGGTTTCATGACCCACCCGTGTACTTCCCAGCCGTCACTTGCCTTTGCTGTAATTGGCTCGGGGATGGAAAGATGAACTTCCGAAAGAAAAGCTTCATTAATATAAGTCAATCTCGTTTTCTTTTTCTCACCTAAGACAATTTTGTAAAGATCTCCCGGATTGGATGCATCACTAAGTCCAATGATGGCATATTTTCTATCCTCATCAAACGTATATCCATACACATGACCTTCTTCAGCGAAAATTGGTGTAATTTCATGATTCTCATCAATCGCATAGAGGCTCGTATTCCCGTTTTCACTGCCAGTGAAGTAAAGTGTTTTTCCATCTTTTGACCAGATCGGACCAGGGTTTGGATGACCGGAACGCATGTCAGAAATGGCAGCATCGGTAATATGGACATCCCATGTTTCTGTAATACATTGCTTTTCTTTCGTGCTGATATTAATTGTATAAATTTGGTTGATGGTTGCCCCTAAATATTCCCGTTCATTACCAAAACAAGCAATCGTTTTTCCATCCGGTGACCATGTAGGGTGAGTATAAACCCCGTTATGATCCGTTAATAAAGTAAGCTCTTTCGTTTCAACATTTAAAAGGTAGAGATCGGAAACGATTTGAAAGTCAGCGTCATCTGTTAAGTTGGCTGAAAGGGCGATCGTTTTTCCGTCTGGTGACCAAGAGCTCGGTTCATAACTAAAACGGTCAGAAGTAAGCTCTGTGATTTCATTTGTTTCTATATTAATAAGTGCCAGCTGTTGATACGTTTCGTTATGGAAACCAGCACCATCTGATTTATATTTTAGACGATTGACAACAAGAGGTTCCGATTTCTTCTCTTCTTTTTTCTTTTCCTCTTGGTCAAAGACACTCTCATCTTTATCTAGTTTTAATGATGTTTTAAAAAGTAATTGCGTACCACACGGTGACCAAACCGGGTGTGATGCACCATTTTTAGATTGGGTTACTTGTTGCGGCTCGCCGCCTTCGGTAGAGATAACCCAAATTTGTGATTTTCCAGAACGATTCGAAACAAAAGCGAGTTTCTTACCATCTGGAGAAAAGCATGGAGAGTGATCGCGTACTTTTCCGAATGTCCACTGTACACTAGAAGCATCATCGAAACGTTGGAAATGAAGGTGAGAACGGTACTCTTGATCTTCATCAATTGTTGTTTTTACAAAAACAAACTTGCCGTTACACGGAGAAATTTGAGCTTCGCCGACATTCGAAATTTTAAACAGATCCTCACTTGTGATTGGTCTTTTGTTTGGCATATGTATCCCCCTTAATGAATTTCAAACGTATTTTTATTAACTTCTAGTTGAACCATTACATTCGACTTGCTAATACCTGAAAGCGTATTCAAGTCTTTTAAAAACAATGTTAAATCATCATATGTTTTAACATTAACTTGCATGAGTAGTTGATATTCCCCAGTAATCAAAGAAACGTGCCGTACTTCCTTAAAGGACATTATTTTTTTCATTACATCATTCAACTTTTGTGACTCAACACCTAGCTGTAAGATGGCGGAAACTTTTAGCCCGAGTGAAATAGGATTAACGACCCCAACTACTTCTAAAATTCCTTGATCTACAAGAGTTCTATAACGAGTCCGCACTGTTTTTTCTGTCACCTCAAGTTGACTAGCAATTTCGGTAAAAGACATTCTTCCATCCTTTGAAAGTAGCTTGAGGATGCTCTTATCTAGGTCATCAATATCTCTCAAAAAAGAAATACCTCCTTTAGGTCATAAAAAGAAAGATAAGGTCTAATTATGTTCGCTCTATGCAAGGGAAACTCCTAAAATAAGAATGAATTTTATAAAAAATTACTCCAATTAGGACTAGCTAAAGTATATAAAAAATATTGTTAAAACTCAATTGTTTTACAAATTATCTGGTAATTTCATCGTATAATGGTGGTATGAGATTTTTAATCGAGGTGAGTGAGTTGAGGGCTATAAAAGTTTTAATTGCGGACGATCAAACATTGATGAGGGAAGGTCTGAAAACGATCATTGATCTTGAAGAAGATATGGAAGTTGTAGCGACCGCTCAAGATGGACAAGATGCAATTGAAAAAGTAAAGGTGTTTGAGCCGAACTTAATATTAATGGATATTAAAATGCCAAACATGAACGGGATCGATAGCTTAAAAAAAATAAAAAAGCTAAAACCACAGATGAGAATTGTTATTTTAACGACGTTTGCAGAAGATGACTATATTATCGAAGGTTTAGCAAGTGGTGCGGATGGATTTTTGCTGAAAGATATGAATTATGATCAATTAATCCACTCCATTCGAGAGGCTGCAGTTGGTCAGTTAATGCTTCCGACGGTCATTGCATCAAAATTGGCGCAGCGCCTTTCAAAATTCAATTCGGCGATCGAAAATGAAATTAACGTCGATAAGCTTAAAAAGAACGGAATTCATTTATCTGAACGAGAACGAGAAGTTGCGTCTTTAATCGTCAAGGGATTTAGCAACCGAAAAATTGCCGGGCAACTTTTTATTAGTGAAGGAACGGTAAAAAATTACATCAGTGAAATTTACAGCAAACTAGGGGTGAAAGACCGCGCACAAGCAATTGTTTATTTAAAAGAACTGCAGTTTAAATAATTCGAGTTTCCTTTTATATCTAATAAAAGAATGTGACATAATTTTCATGTTCTTGTAAATCCTATGTGTAGGGATGATAGAAAGGATTGATTGAATCATGGACAAAAAGCAACAAATGGAACAGATCGTTAACAATTTCTTACAGCATGCACAGTCAATTTCCGGTGATTTAAAAACAAATTTAAATCAAGTGAAAGAGCAGCTCCAATCAATGTCAGCAGAGGACATTGATATGAAAAGTGACCATGTATTTACGTCTCCAGCCAGTCAGCATCAGCATCAAGATGATCCACAATCGATGCTTCAATCGATGTACAGCGAGATGGAAAGAGTGGCTAGACAAGAGCAAGATAACCAACAATTACAAGAAGTGATCCAACAAATGAGATACTACTTCAATATTGAAGAAAAAGACGGATTTTTTCCGTAAGAAGATCTGACATAAAAGCTGTAACAACAATATTTATTTTTTATAATAATCTTACAAGGTGCTCCTTAACCAAAGAGTTGGCTCCAACTGTTCTCTCTCCAACTCCCCCTAGTAGCTATCCATTTCATTGGATAGCTATTTTTTTTTTGGTCGAAATGAAGAAAACACAATTAATAAAAAAACTTTAAAAAAGAAGTAGACAATGAAGGAAACCGAATACTGGTACTCGAAAAAGGGTAAGAATTAGAGAAAATACTTGTCTTTGCTAATAATTAGAAGAGTAGATTAATACTGTGGTAGTAAGAGAACTTTTCGAAGAGGAGGCAGAGCTTTGCAACTTACAATGAATGATATTATGAATTTCGATTTGTTGGATTCGGCTCGTGTCCTTTCTGGGGAAAAGTATTTGAAAGAACGTTATGTCGAGTGGGTTTCCATTACAGAAAACCCAGTTGAAAACTTTGTCCGTAAAAATGAACTGGTTTTAACGACTGGCATTGGCTGTGAACAAAATATTGACGCTTTTGAACAATATGTTCAAGATGTTGTCGATTCTGAAGCAAGTGCCTTAGCAGTTGCCACGGGTCGTTATATTTATGATATCCCGACTGAAGTCATTCAACTGGCTGAGCAAGCGCAGTTTCCAATCATCGAAATTCCTTGGGAAATAAGGTTTGCAGATATTACACATGAGGTCATGAAAGAACTGAACCGCAGGCAACAACAAGAATTAAAAGAGTCTGAAAAAGTCCAACAGCAACTGATAAACATATTATTAAATGGTGGAAATTTAGACAAAGTGGCACAATATGTCGGAAAGAATATTCAGGCCCCCGTACTCATAACTGACAAAGATGGTCAAGTCAAAGGAAGTGCCAGGCAAACGAAAGAGCTTCGATCGATGTGGGGAAAGCTAAGAACAGATAATAAAGTCCCTCACCATACGTTTATCACAGATGATACGACACACCATCCGCTTCATCAAAAAATTTATAAACTAGATCATCCCCCGTGGAAAATTGTCCAATTACCGATCATACAAGATGTTCATCGTGTTCTCGGATTTTTATTTATTATTTTACATTCTACTCACCCTCTTAAAGATGACCTCAGCCATTTTTCTATTAATCTTCTTGAACACGCTTCAACCGCAAGTGCCTTATGGTTTTTACGTGAAAATGCAGTGCTAGAAACTGAATTTAAGTTGCGAGATGATTTCGTATGCAGTATCGCCAAAGGAGATTTAACCTCTTGGGAACGGATAAGTGAGCGCGCGAGACTGCTAGGATATGATGTAAGTGTTCCGTATGTTTGTATTGTCGGTTATCCCGAAAATTTGCGAGCCATGTATGAAAAGAGCGATCAAATTAAGCATACGAGTTATGAAAAGTGGCTGCATAGCATGGTCTATTACATTGAAGAAGAAGTGGTATTTGCAAGCCAATCTTTAGAAAAGCAACTGCTCATGACCTATCAACTGGATGAAATTATTATTTTCCTTGAAGCAACCGTCGTCTCGAGAAAAGACAGTGTGCATTATTTTCTCGATCTGCTCGAACGACGATTGGGCAATTTATTACCAGGAGTAGTCATGTCGTGGGGGATTGGCAGAGTGTATGATGAGGAATTAAAGTTTACAAAAAGTTATCGAGATGCGCAGCAGTCACTCGAAATTGGCAGACGCCAAAAAGGACCGGGTCAGAGAATGTATTACGATGACTCGAAGGTCGAACGCATCTTATTATCTTTAAGTGAAAATGAAGAAGTCCAACACCTATCAGAATCCGTAATCACACCATTAATCAATTACGATCAAGTACGACAAATGGAGCTCGTCCGTACATTTATAATATTCACGCAGTATCATTACAATGTTAGCAAAACAGCACGCAGCCTGTCCCTCCACCGCCAATCGTTGTTATACCGCCTCAGAAAAATTGAAAAACTAACCAAACTATCACTCGTAAATCCAGACGACTTATTCCTATTAAACTTAAGTATTCGAATATGGCTGGCCACATCCGCACCAGAAGATGCCCGCAACTATATTCACTCTCAGAAGCCGCTCATTGAATGAAGGTAGATTGTATATTTAATTCGTAGATTAGTGTTGGGTAGAAAAATAAAATAAGTAGGGAAGGGATATAAATCGGGTGAGATTTATATCTCTTTTTTAGGTTAGTAGAGAGAGTTTAATAGACCGCATGAGCTAAGTGAAGGCGACATCTATTAGCTAAAAGCAGTGATTGGAGTGTAGTGGAGGAAAAAATTAGGGGAAAGCGTGAACGAAAAGTGCTGGATCGTGTGCGGTAGAGGGAAAAATTAGGAGGAAGCGTGAACGAAAAGCGCTGGATCGTGAGTGGTAGAGGAAAAAATTAGGAGAAAGCGTGAACGAAAACCGTTGGATCGTGAGCGGTAGAGGGAATAATTAGGAGGAAGCGTGAACGAAAAGCAGTGAATCGTGTGCGATAGAGGATAAAATTAGGGAAAGCGTGAATGAAAAGCGTGGAATGGTGTGCGGTGGAGGAAAAAAACAGGAGAAAGTGTAAACGAAAAGGAATGGTGAGCCGTAGAGGAAAAAACTAGGAGAAAGTGTGAATGGAAAGCACGGAATGATGAGCCGTGGAGGAAAGAATTAGGAGGAAGCGTGAACGAAAAGCGCTGAAACGTGAGCGGTAGAGGGAAAAACTAGGAGAAAGCGTGAATCAAAAGCAGTGAATGATGTGCGGTAGAGGGAAAAATTAGGAGAAAGAGTGAACGAAAAGCGCTGGATCGTGAGTGGTAGAGGGGAAAATTAGGAGAAAGCGTGAACGAAAAGCGCTGAATCGTGAGCGTTGGAGGGAATAATTAGGAGGAAGCGTGAACGAAAAGCGGCGATAGTGAGCGATAGAGGAAAAAAATAGGAGGAAGCGTGGACGAAAAGTGGCGATAGTGAGCGAAAGAGGAAAAAAATAGGAGGAAGCGTGGACAAAAAGCAGTGAATAGTGAGCGGTATAGGAAAAAACTAGGTGAAACTATGAACTAAAGCAGTGTTTAGAACACAATAAAGGAAAAAATTAGGTAAAACTATGAACTAAAGCAGTGATTAGAGCAAAATAAAGGAAAAAATTAGGTCAATACATGAACTAAAACTGTGATTAAATAACAATAAAGGAAAAATATAGTAGTAATAAATAGTGCATTAAAGAGAGTAATTAGTGCAAATGAGGTTACCCTCGCCCCCCATCCGAAGCCCCGCGACAGCCCATCACAAATTCCCGCAAAACCCCCACAACACCCAAAACCTAACAAAAGTGTAATACATGATAACTGATTATTCTTACACTTTTTACAATATCGTGTCCGGTGCCTTTCGCTTATGATAATAACAAATCACAAAAGTAAGGAAAAAAGAAGAAAGGGGCGAAAGGAGTGGGAGAAGATGCTCCATTTTACACATGGGGAATTTCATGAGCGTTTGCGTCGAACAAAAGAGAAAATGGTTCAAGAAGGAATTGAAGTGCTTGTTGTGACCGACCCCGCCAATATGAATTATTTATCAGGATATAATGGGTGGTCATTTTATGTTCATCAAGCACTAATCGTAATTATCGATGAACCGCAGCCACTATGGATTGGTAGAGAAATGGATGCGAATGCTGCGAAAGTAACGAGCTGGCTCTTTCATGAGCATATTATTCCGTACCCAGATTATTACGTGAATTCGGATACAACACACCCGTATGATTTTATCGGAAACATTCTAAAAGAAATTGGGCAAAGCAAACGAGTAATCGGGCTCGAAATGGATAATTACTATTTTTCTGCGAAGTGCTTTGAACGCCTATTAAAAGCTCTTCCTCAAGCTGTTTTTAGAGACAGTACGAATCTCGTCAATTGGGTGCGCATCATAAAGTCGGATACGGAAATTGAATATATGAAACGCGCAGGTCAAATCGCCGTTCGTGCAATGAAAGTCGGCATTGAATCGATTGATGTTGGTGTACGTGAATGCGATGTGGCGGCGAAAATTTTTGAAGCTCAAATTAAAGGAACACCTGAATTCGGTGGCGATTACCCCGCGATCGTTCCACTCATGCCAGCAGGTGAACACACATCGACGCCGCACATTACGTGGACAGAGGAAACGTACAAACCGAATACGACTGTTTTAATTGAATTAGCTGGATGTTATCAAAGATATCACGCTCCCCTCGCCCGAACTGTAACCATTGGAGAGCCAGAAGAAAAGGTGAAGGACTTATCTGAAGTTGTTATTGAGGGGATGGAGAGTGCATTAGACGTAATTAAACCTGGGATTACATGTGAAGAAGTAGAGCGCGCCTGGAGAAAATCAATACAGAAAAGAGGCTACCAAAAAGAGTCAAGAATTGGTTACTCAGTCGGCTTAAACTATCCACCAGACTGGGGGGAGCATACGGCAAGCTTACGTCCAGGTGATCAAACGGTCTTAAAGCCGAATATGACCTTTCATATGATCCTAGGCATCTGGATGGATGACTATGGCGTTGAATTAAGTGAGTCCTTCCGTGTCACGAAAACAGGTTATGAATTATTAGCAAGTGCACCGAGAAAGTTGTTTGTCAAACACGCAGGAAAGAAATTATGGCCAGGGGGAATGGGAGCGTAATTAATTCAAGGAGGTAGATCGTATGGAAAACAAAATGAAAAAAGCAAATATGGGGACAAAAGCCGTCTGGGCAGGGGAGAAGGACTATCTGGTTCATGGAGCAACTCAAGTACCTGTCATACCGAGTGTCGCTTACAACTATGATGATATGGATGAGTGGTATGAAGTCGCGGTTGGACGTAAAAAAGGACATATTTATGGCCGAAACACGAATCCAACCGTTCAAGCATTCGAAGATAAATTAAAAGAACTTGAAGAAGCAACGACAGCGACGAGTTTCTCAACGGGGATGGCGGCGATTAGTAATACGCTTTATACCTTTTTGCGACCAGGCGATCGTGTTGTAACGATTAAAGATACGTACGGCGGAACGAATAAAATTTTTACGGAATTCTTACCCCAAATGGACGTAGAAATTACGTTCTGTGAAACGGGTAATCATGCAGAAGTAGAAAAGGAAGTCGCCAAAGGCTGCAAGATCTTATATCTCGAAACCCCAACGAATCCAACTGTAAAAATTACCGATATTAAGCGCATGGCCGAAGCCGGTCAAAAAGCTGGAGCGATCGTCATCGTTGACAATACATTTGCGACACCGTTAAACCAGCAACCGTTAAAGCTTGGAGCGGATATCGTCCTTCATAGTGCAACAAAATTTCTCGGTGGTCACGCGGATGCATTAGGCGGAGTGGCGTGCAGTAATAACGAAGAGTATATCGAAAAAATTTATCATTACCGAGAAATCAACGGGGCAACGATGGATCCGTGGGCGGCATACCTCATCTTACGTGGAATGAAAACGCTCGAGCTTCGCGTTCGACGTCAAGAAGAAAATGCATTAAAGCTAGCAAACTATTTAAAGTCAGAAGAGTTGGTCGAATCCGTATTTTACCCAGGACTTGAGGAGCATCCGAACCACGATATTGCGAAAAAGCAAATGGTTGGCTTCGGGGGCATGATGAGCTTCTCTGTAAAAGGCGGCATGGATACCGTAAAAGATCTTTTACCAAACTTAACCTTTGCTCATCGTGCTGCAAACTTAGGAGCAGTTGAGACGACAGTAGGCCCGGCAAGAACGACTAGCCATGTGGAGTGTACCCCAGAAGAGCGTAAAGCGATGGGAATACCTGAAGGACTCATTCGCGTCTCATGCGGGATTGAAAATGCGGAAGATATCATCAACGATTTTAAAGAAGCCTTTACGCATGTGAAAAAGGCAGTTCGCTAGCCATTTCTGAAGGAGGCTTAGAATATGCAGAAACTTGCTTTATTAGGATTTGGCACAGTTGGTCAAGGATTGGCGGAAATTTTAGCAGAAAAAAAAGAGGCCTTGAAAGCAGAAACCGGTTGGGAAGGAAAAATCGTTGCAATTTCAGATGTCATGAAAGGCTCCATATATGATCCAGACGGCCTTGATATAGAAAAAGCATTACACATTGTCAAACGAACAGGGACTCTTGATGACTACCCCGATAGCGAGCGATTGGTTCGTGACTTAGACAGCTTTGAAACGATTGAGCAAACGAACGCAGATACGATTGTCGAAGTGACGTTCACCGATGTCAAAACAGGCCAACCGGCAATCGATCATTGCAAAGCGGCGTTTAGAGCAGGAAAACATGTCGTAATGAGTAATAAAGGTCCAGTAGCTTTAGCTTATAAGGAGCTGTCACAATTAGCGAAACAACACGGTGTGCGCTGGGGATTTGAAGGAACGGTCATGAGCGGTACGCCTGCGCTTAGAATGCCGCTCGCAGCACTAGCAGGTAACGAAATCAAAGAAATTACAGGCATTTTAAACGGAACGACGAACTACATGTTACTCAGAATGGAAGAAGGGCTTTCCTATGAAGAAGCACTCGAAGAAGCACAACAACTCGGGTATGCCGAAGCAGACCCTACGAGTGATGTAGAAGGCTATGATGCGCGGTATAAGATCGTTATTCTCGCTAATACCGTCATGAATTCTTTGCTAAAAGTCGATGATGTCCAGTGTGAGGGGATCACTCACCTGACCCCTTATGATATTAAAAAAGCGAAATCAAAAGGGAAGCGTTGGAAATTAATTGCTCGTGTCAGCAACGAAAATGGCAAAATCAAAGCATCGGTACAACCAGAAATGATCGATGAAACCCATCCACTCGCTTCCATTCAAGGAGTTCTAAATGCAGTTACTTTTGAGTGTGATTTAGCTGGAACGATCACCCTTTCAGGCCCTGGGGCAGGACGAACGGAAACAGGGTATTCCTTGTTAATTGATTTATTGAATATATATAGGAACCATTTATGATTTTCACAGCCCAAAAAGAATGTTGTCAGTTAATTGAGCGACAAAGCTTGATAGACAGATGGAGGTTTTATAAAAAAGAAAGGTGGGAAAGCCAATGAAAGTTCGAGTGGCACAAAGGAAAATGTTTCTCGCCGGAAAGTGGGTGACCCGAGACCAGACGATTACAGTAACCAATCCAGAAAATAATGAAGCTATTGCTACAGTGCCGGCAGCGACAAAGGAAGATATGCTTGAAGCGGTTCAAGCGGCAAAAAAAGGAGCTGTCGTGTCAGCAAAGTTGCCTGTTTTTAAGCGAATTGAAATTATCCAGCGAGCGGCCGATTTCATAGAAGAACAACAAGAAGATTTTGCGGTCACGATTGCCTTAGAAGGCAGCAAAACGATCCGCGAAGCGAGAAAAGAAGTAGCACGATGCATTCAAACATTGCGCATCAGTGCAGAAGAAGGGCGGCGATTAGAAGGAAAAACGATCCCTTTTGATCAAAGCAGTGGAAATGAAAATCGTTTAGGATATTACTCTTTGTTCCCGATTGGAATTATCGGCGCGATCACACCGTTCAATGATCCATTGAACTTAGTCGCTCATAAAATTGGTCCAGCAGTAGCCTCAGGTAATGCGATTATTGTAAAACCGGCAACTGTGACACCGCTTAGTGCATTAAAGCTAGCAGAAGCGTTTTCAAAGGCCGGGCTTCCAGATGGAATTTTATCCGTCATTACGGGTAGAGGCGCTGAAGTCGGAGATACACTCGTTACTCATCCTGACGTTAGAATGATTTCCTTTACAGGTGGCTTAGAAACAGGAACAGAAATAGCGAAAAAAGCGGGCTTGAAAAAACTAAGTATGGAACTCGGATCGAACTCTCCCGTCATTGTGTTGAATGACGCCAATCTCAATCACGCAGTTGACTCTACAGTTTCTGGAGCGTTTTGGGCAGCCGGTCAAAACTGCTTAGGCGTTCAACGCATTTATGTAGAAAAAGATGTGTATGAAGAGTTCACAGCACAATTTGTTGAACAAACAAAAACCTATCGAAAAGGCAGCAAGTTGTTTGATAGTACTGATATGGGGCCGCTCATTCATGAACGAGAGGCGATCCGAGTTGAAAAACTAGTGAATGAGGCGATCAAACAAGGAGCCACTTTAGCATGCGGTGGAAACCGAGAAGGAGCATATCTCGAGCCGACGGTGTTAACAAACGTCCCGCCAAATGCAACGATCGCTAAAGAAGAAATCTTTGGCCCCGTCGTTCTGATTTTCGCAGTCAATAGTTTACAAGAGGCAATTGAACGGGCAAATGATGTGAACTATGGCTTGCAGGCAGGGATCTTTACCAATCACCTCCAGGCTGCTTTTGAAGCGATCCAAAGGCTCGATGTCGGTGGTGTCATGGTGAACGACAGCAGTGACTTCCGTATTGACAGCATGCCATTCGGTGGCGTCAAAGGATCAGGATTAGGAAGAGAAGGTGTGAAATACGCTATTCAAGAAATGACAGAACCAAAAGTGGTTTGCTTCAACCTTTAAAAGTTTTTATATCAAAATAGAGTGGTAGGGCTGTGTGTAGGTTCCTATCACTTTTTTTGTTGTCTATCGCCGATACCTCTCGATCTCCTTACCAATTCCCTATTTCTTACTTTTCTATTCTTAAAACAAGCGTCACGTAAATAAGTTAACACTAAGAAAGGCGTAATAAATGTTCTTAATAAAGAATGAAAGGACTTAAGTACCGTTTACTATAACGAACTTTAATCATATAATATTCTTTATAAAGAACGAAGTGGTGTTACCAAAGCAGGAGAGGAGGGTCATCAAATAATGCAGACCATTGATATAGAAAGTCCAATTCAGGCGGAATTAATGATACATCTCGTGAAAGACAACGTAGTCAACTCGAAATGTACTTATGTTAATGTATTTGAGTTCACAACAACATCACTTATATTTATTAGTTCTTTAAAATTTCCAGTTTCAGAGCAGGTCATTTATCGAACGACTCTTAATATATTTGGAAAGTCAATGGAAGTATACGGAATGATTTTAACGTGCGTGAAAAATGTTCAAAGTAAAGAGTATTACTATGAAATGAATTTTAAGACGAATTGAGGAATATCGATAAAAATGACAAAATAAAAAGGGTGAGGTAAATATGAATGGGGGGAATATTAGGGAGCTGCGAAGAAAGAAAGGTTTATCCTTAGATCGACTCTCTGAATTGTCAGGTGTTTCTAAGTCCTATTTAAGTTATATTGAGCGCGGTTTACAGACGAACCCGAGTTTATCGGTTTTGGAAAAGATGGCACAAGCACTTGGTGTTGAGCTAATTCACTTAATAGAAGTAATGAATTCGGAAGAAGAAGACAAACAATCCACCTCCATGTAGAGAGGTGGATTGTTTGTTTTTTCAATATATTGAACTTCCAATTAATTGTTGTTTTTACGCCACTTGTTAAATTCTAAGTACTCACGGAACTGTTCTTTTGAGACACCAGACTCCATCGCTTCTTTAACTAATTCCACCCAAGCTGAATCGAGGTCGTATTCTAACTCAGTTTTCTTTTCTTTATTTTCGTTTAATAGTGTTTCAACACTAACACCTAATACCGAAGAAATTTTTTCTAGGAATTGTATGGAGGGATTAGATTGGATGTTTCTTTCTATAGAACTTAAATAGGATTTTGCTACACCAGCGGATTCTGCTAATTCAGATAAAGACAAGCCTTTTTCTAATCGTAATCGTTTGACTGTTTCTCCGATCATCTGTATCGTTTCCTCTCTCAACCTGTATACTTATAGGAATTATAACAGTTTAAGGCTTGTTCTGTAAATAGAACTGCGAGATCATGTTTTAACGGTTTTGTTAAGGTATTCTTTAATTTCTTCAATCGTAAACCCTAATTCTTTAGCTTTAATTATTAAAGCTGTCCATTCTTTGTCCAAAGCCTCACAGGTCTTTGTGTTCATTCTTCTACCTCCTAGTTCCTGTACACAGTAATATCAGTCTACTGTCAGTATAGCAATAGGTCTATATATAAACACGGCGATCAATAGTTAATAAAATAGTTGGGAATTTGCGACTACAATTAGTTAACCCATTACCATCATATAAAAAAATAGGAAAAACTTTTAGTTACTGAAGTCATATTTATAGTAACAGTTGCAATAAATTTCCAATCGACATTTTATTTAGAGCGCGTAACACTTAGTGTAAATGTGTTTGTAAAGAATACTCTTAGAAAAAAAAACTATTCAACCTTTACTTTTAGACAAAAACTTCCGAATTTCTACAGTTCATTTATGGGTCAAAAGAAGGTATTTATAGTTTGGTAGTCCTACACTATTTCAATAGTGGTTATAGTAAAACTAATTTGACTTGGGAAACTAAGCTATTTAACTTAAGACTATACTCATAAAATTTATGATAGCGCTACCTTTCTTCTTGATTGCGATTACATTGCTCTAAAAAGGCTTTAACATCATCTAGCTGAAGTCCGATCTCTCTTGCATCTTTCATAAGTAAAATCCACTCTAAATCCAGCAGCCTTTCCTCGCAGGGTATTTCAGTAGGTTTCATACGATCTCTCCCTTTTCCTAATACTCCATTTTATTCTTCTTAATGTTCATTATATAGAACGATATTAGATAATCAAATAAGGTAATTGAAGAAAAATAGTGAAAAATAGACAGAATCAGTCGCTTTACGTTCGTTATATAGTATTTTTAGAGATTTTCCCTTTTTTAATTACTTTCTAGTAAGGCAGGTTCAGTTTGTAAAAAAAGTGATACGGGATGAACAAGTTTCATCTCATATCACTTTTCTCATATTATAGCGTAGCGTAAAAAGAGGAGGTCTTTTTGTTAATCGTGAACGTCCTTGATGTGCGAATGGTTTTTGCAGTTTTTTCAGTTTTCAAGAAAAAAGATCGCACTTCATCTGTATTCATACCTAAATCTTTCGCTTCCTTCATTAATTCAACCCATTCGTGATCAAGGTTTAATATCCCGCTACTCTTCATAATCATTACCTCCTAAAATACATTAAGCATTTCAGGTAGTCCAGCCATCATCATTGAGAATTCAACCTTAGACCTGTGACTTTGCGTCCCTACCTTTCAATAGGTTTGCCCTTTGACTGATTACTTTATTTTTTAATAATTAACATACTTTTTTACAATTTATATGACTTATGGCTTGTCATTAGTAGTATAAAGGATGAGAAAATTTTGTGGTGTTGAAGAGTGTCGATGTAATAAAATTTAGAAAGTAATGAATTTTGACAATGTTATAACACAAAATAGGTATAATTAACCTATTAAACAATATGAAAACAGTGAAAAGGTTATTTTTATAGTTATTTAGTCCTCTTTACGTAGTTGGAAGTTTATAAACCTTAAGGTATAGCCCAAATGTAGCAGGAATAAATTGTAAAATAGCAATAGATAATTGGAGATAATGTCGAGATTTTACTAACGAAAGTTTTATTTTTCTATAAAGGTAATTATGTTTTAATCTTATAGAAGAAAAATGTTGACTATTTAAGTATTACATTGAAAGAGTTGTTTTTGTGATTAGATCAAGTTAAATATGTTTCTTAAAGTGTAATATTTAAAAAATTTCACATATTTTTTGTGTACAGACACAACCGAGCCCATCCCTACATAGACATAAGATATCAAACCTTATGGGGGTGAGGAAGTGTCATTATTTGCAGCCATCACCTATTTCTTTAAGGAAGTCATTGTTTTTGTATCGTACGTAAAAAACAATGCCTTCCCGCAACCGCTTTCGAAAGCAGAGGAGCAAAAGTACTTACAGCTCATGGAGCAAGGAGACGAAGAAGCTCGAAATCGCCTCATTGAACATAATTTACGATTGGTTGCCCATATCGTTAAAAAGTTTGAAAATACACGTGAGGATACCGAAGACTTGATCTCGATAGGTACGATTGGGTTAATAAAGGCGATTGAGAGCTATTCGCAAGGTAAAGGAACGAAATTAGCGACATATGCAGCAAGGTGTATTGAAAATGAAATCCTCATGCACCTTCGTGCGTTAAAGAAAGTAAAAAAAGATGTTTCTCTCCATGATCCAATTGGAACGGATAAGGAAGGAAACGAAATTACGTTAATTGATGTCCTTCAAGAAGAAACCGATGACATCGTTGACACGATCCAACTGAAAATGGAAAAGAAACAAATTTACGATTACATCCACGTTCTAGATGAACGAGAAAAAGAAGTCATTGTCGGGCGGTTCGGCTTAGACTTAATGAAGGAAAGAACACAAAGAGAAATTGCAAAAGAATTAAACATTTCGAGAAGCTATGTTTCTCGGATTGAAAAGAGAGCTTTAATGAAGTTGTTTCATGAATTTTACCGGAGAAATAACGGGCAGGTATAGAATGAGAAAGGAAGTATGAGAAGAGTAACTTCTCATACTTCCTTTTAGTTGAATTCCATATTGTTTTTCACATGCATTCCAAAAGTATATCGAAATGATACTAGTTTCCATATAAATATAAGAAAGGCAGCGTGAGAATAGTCGTTCTTACGCTGTCTTTTGACGTTTAATTAATCGGTTTTGCATATATAATATAACGGTCCGGTGCACTGCCGACATAAGAAAATGGATAACACGTCGTGACAACTAGTACTTCATGCGGTGCTGTTGAGCCTATAATCGTTCGGTCATCAGCATCCACGATTTTCGTACTTTCAATTTCATACACAAACTCCCCGTAAGGAAGTTTAATAATAAATCGATCCCCAATTTCAAGCTCGCCCATTCTACGAAACACGGTGTCTCGGTGCCCGGATAAGACAATTTGATCGTTTTGCGTTGGCCAAGCTGTTCCTTTGTAGTGACCAACACCTTTTTCTAATTCATCTTCATCTGTTCCTTCAACGATTGGAAGTTCTGCATGAATGGAAGGTATCGATAATATTCCAACGGTTTCTCCCACTTCAGGATTAAAGTCGTCGATGGTAGGTTGAACGTTATCCGCTGTTTCTGACGTTTTGAGAAGTTCATAAGCAGATGTAAGACTGGCTTTTTGAGCTGACTGTGTTTGCCAATATTGGTATCCACCGAACAGAAGTAATCCTAGTCCAGCTATGATAAATATGTATGAGAATACTTTCATAAATCTCTTCCTTCTGACTAAAAGTTTAAGTACTTCTATTTTATACTGTGACATTGGAAAACTGCTACAAAAACTTGTCCCTTAAATCCAAAATATAGTAAACTAAATGAAAACGATTACAAATATTTCTAGATTAATAGGATGGGTTGTTGATACTCAATGATCAATAAGTTTATGTCTCCCGAAATTATTTTTGGTAAGGGTGCGTTGGAGCATGTGGGGGAAAGTTTTTTACGGTTAGGTGCAAGGAAAATATTGATTGTCAGTGATACCGGTGTTTGTCGTGCAGGTTGGGTGGATCAGGTGATGGAGAATTGTTTGAATGCTGGTTTGGAGTATTCGACTTTTTTTAATTTGACGACGAATCCGAAAGATTTTGAAGTGACGTACGGGGCGCAAGTGTTTGCAGAGACAGAATGTGATGCGGTGCTTGGGATTGGCGGTGGCAGTGTCTTGGATGTCGCTAAAGCGATTGCGATTGTTGCGACGAATGGTGGAAAGATCAATGATTATGAAGGGGTGGACAAGCTGTTGGCACCGTTACCGCCAACAATTATGGCGTCGACAACGGCTGGTTCAGGCTCTGAAGTTTCTCAATTTTCTGTCATTGTAGACTCGGAGAAGAAAAAGAAGATGACGATTATTTCAAAATCGCTTATTCCTGATATTTCAATCACAGATCCACTGACTTTAGCGACGAAGGATGCGAGTTTAACGGCAGCGACCGGTTTAGATGTGTTAACTCATGCGATTGAAGCGTATGTCAGTATTGCAGCTACACCGCTTACGGATGTCCAAGCAAAGAATGCCATCCAGTTAGTCAGTAAATATTTACGACCGTCTGTTGCTACTAAGTCAAATGAAGAAGCGAAACATGCGATGGCAATGGCGAGTCTTCAAGCGGGCTTAGCATTTTCAAATGCCATATTAGGAGCGGTTCATGCGATTTCTCATGCGGTCGGTGGGCGGTATGAATTATCTCACGGCGAAGTGAATTCAATCCTTTTACCTCATGTGATGGACTTTAATTTGTTAGCAAAACCTGAAAGGTATGTTGAGATTGCTGAATTATTAGGCGTGGATACGAGAGGATTTCAGCCAATGGAAGCAGGAAAAAGAGGAATTGAGGTGATCCGCCAACTCACCAAAGAAGTTGGGGCCCCTCAGCATTTTTCCGAATTAGCCTTACATTCACCAGATGAAGAAAGTATGGACGAAATGGCAACGATGGCACTTGAAGATGCATGCATGATTACGAACCCTCGTGATGTAACGACAAAAGATATAAAGGACATTTTTTCACGAGCGATGTAGGGGAGATGACCAATGCCGATAAATGAAAAACAGATGATGATTGAGAGATTAACAGGGGTTAAATCGTCCAAAAGAAATTACTATACAGAACTGAAAAAAATGGTTGAACAACTCGAAAAGAAGAACATGAAACTGGAAATTATTAATGAAGTGACGAAAAGTTTTACGATTGACATGACGATGGATGAACTTCTGAAAAACATCATGGAAAAACTTGAAAAGCTTTATACGTTTGATCGAATGAGTCTCACGATTTACGAAGGTCAACAGTTAGTCTTGACGAATGTGTATCCGCAAGATTCATTTTTCTTAAAAGTAGGGGAAGTCCTGCCAAATAAAAATTCATTGTATTATCAAGTGATCGATGAAAAGAAGGTTCTTATGAATGATGTGAATGGAACGTATGGACAACTATCTGACGTCGAGAAGAATACGATGAAGCTTTTAGGAATTGAAACGGTTGTTTGCTTACCTCTATTTCGAAAAAAACAAGTGATTGGTGTCCTTAGTCTTGGGAGTAAGACGAGAATTGATTACCCGAATGATGACTTTTCGTTTCTTGAACAACTAGCCGATCAAATGGCGGTATGTATGGAAAACTCTTCGTTATATAATGCGGTGTTAAACGGAAAAAAAGAGTGGGAAGAAACGTTTCGAGCGGTTCAAGATTTAATTTTATTTGTTGGTCTAGATTATCGAATTATTCGCTTTAATGATGCGGTCAAAGCGTTTTTTCAATTAGAAGATGGCGATTTGTATGGAAGAAAAACGTATGAAGTGATTCATTATCAAGATCCAATTGACTGTCCAGTCAGCGAAAGCTATCGGACGAAGAAAACCGCTTTTCGCCAGTCGAGATTGGATCATAATCGAATTTGTGATATTTATACATATCCGGTTTTTAATGAAACGCAAGAAATGTACGGGGTTATTATTTATTTGAAAGATGTAACGAAAAAATTATATACCGAAGCGCAACTGATGCATTCGGGGAAACTGGCTGCCATTGGGGAAATGGCGGCAGGAGTCGCACATGAATTGAATAGTCCGTTAACCGCTGTTATCGGAAATAGTCAATTACTTTTACGTGATTTTA
Organism: Alkalihalobacterium sp. TH-98; assembly: GCF_057473385.1. NCBI lineage: Bacteria > Bacillati > Bacillota > Bacilli > Caryophanales > Bacillaceae > Alkalihalobacterium > Alkalihalobacterium sp. TH-98. The sequence continues at coordinate 114,242 of NZ_JBYCKM010000044.1, forward strand.
ATGAGCAGGACCCTACCTACAATTTATTGAAGGATATTCATAATTGCGGACTGCGAAGTAAGAATATCATCCGTAATTTATTAACGTTTTCCCGCCAAGATGAATATGAATTTGAGCCATGTCAAATTAATAAAGCCGTTGAAGAGGTTTTAAGCTTAATTCGTTATCAGATTGAACGACAATGCGTATCGTTACGTGTCGACCTTGACCCGTCGCTTCCGTTGATAGAAGGTAATTTACAACAGCTCGAACAAATCGTTATTAATTTCATTTTAAATGCAAGAGATGCTTTAGAAGAAACTGAGAAACTAGAAAAAGAGATTTTAATTAAAACAGGGATGAAACAGATCAAAAATGAAACGTTTGTTTATTTGTCGGTACAAGACAATGGGGTGGGCATTAGTGAGCAAGAAATTAACGAAATTTTCCGTCCGTTTTACACGACGAAAGATGCGATGAATGGAACAGGCTTAGGTTTGTCTGTTAGTTTAGGCATAGCCAAAGAACATGGCGGCGGCATTGAAGTAAACAGCGATAAAGGAAAGGGAAGTACATTTATTTTATTAGTGCCCATAAAAAAAGAAGGCAATTAAATAATATCCTTCACGAATACATGAGGAATTTGAAAAGCTCTTAAACTCCCTAAAGGAAGGAGTGTCTAAATGACAAAACTGCTCGTGGTTGATGATGAATACGAAATTGGAAATTTCTTAAGTTACTTGTTTACGAAAAAAGGCTATGAAGTGAGTGTAGCACGGACTTATCATGAAGTCGTTGATCACTTAAACCAAACGAGTTTTCACCTTGCCATGGTTGATTTAAAAATGCCGGATACGAACGGACTACAAGTGTTACAAATGATCAAGGAAAAAACACCTTCATGTAAGGTCATTATCATGACAGGTTATAGTACGGTTAAGACAGCTGTTGATGCGATTAAAAATGGCGCAAATGATTACATTGAAAAGCCGTTTGATGATATTGATGAGCTTGAAAAACATGTGGATAATTTGCTTCACGTTCCGGGGGCTTTTTTAGATAAAGAGATTCAGAAAGTCGCCCAACAAATTGGGATGATTACAGGAAACAGCACCGAGATGAAAACGATGCTTAAGATGGCCTATAAATTTGCGAGTAAAAATATAAATATTTTACTAGAAGGAGAGACGGGGACAGGAAAGGAAGTGCTAGCTCGGTTTATTCATGAAGCGAGTCATCGGGTACAAAACCCGTTTATCGGTTTGAACTGTGGGGCTTTAACGGAAACGTTGTTAGAAAGTGAATTATTTGGACATGAAAAAGGGGCGTTCACTGGAGCGGGACAGCAACGAAAAGGCCTATTTGAAATTGCCAATCATGGTACGCTCTTTTTAGATGAAATAGCAGAAGCCTCGCCAGCCATTCAAGTAAAACTGCTTCGCGTGTTAGAAACGAGAGAGTTTATGCGAGTTGGTAGTGAGCATACGCTAAAAACCAATGCGAGAATTGTGGCAGCGTCCCATGTAAATTTACACGAAGCGGTACGTAATCGCTCATTTCGTGAGGATTTACTGTACCGGCTCGATGTCGTGAAATTACAAATTCCGCCTTTACGAGAGCGTAAAGAAGACCTTTCGCTGCTGATTCAGAAGTTACTAGAAAACCAGCCAGCGATTGAATTCTCACACGAGTCGCTAGCCATGATGGAAGACTATCATTGGCCGGGAAATATTCGTGAATTGTCGAATGTCGTGACCCGCGCTGTAGCGTTAGCAGAAGGTGAAACAACTATCATAACGCCAGATTATTTGCCAGTAACGATCCGTAAAAGTAATAAAGTAATCCCTATTCAACGCAAGGAAGCGGAACTAGCTACCGAGCCTGTTGTCAAAGACTTCTCAAAGTCTGAGTTGGAACGCTTTTTAGAACAGTGGAATGGCGAGATGATTGATTTGTTAGAGGCACAAGGTGATCTAGAGCAAGTGAAGGAAAACATTAAAAAACTAGAGGAAGTTGTCGAAAAGGCATTTGTCTATAAAGCCCTTCGCGACACATTGGGAAACCGAAAAGAAGCGTCGAAAAAACTAAATACTACCGTTAGAAAACTTCGTTACATATTAAACGAAAAAGGGCATGGCGTCCGCTAAATTCGCAAGCACAAGAAAATCGCATTGGATCCAGGTTCCAATGCGATTTTTCTAGTTAAGAGTTTATATAACTCTATCTTTTTCAGATCAGTATTGCCCCTATTATTGCAATTTCTTACGCATCATAAGCTTCTAACATATTGACAGCGTGAGCCAGTGCTGAGCCGGCTTTAAGTGCAGTTGCTACCATCACAGCTTCGGCGAGTTCATTGAGTGACGCACCGGCTTTTTTAGCGGCCTTTGTATGAAGGTCGATACAATACGGGCAGCCTGTCGTATGGGCGCAAGCGACAGCGATTATCTCTTTTTCTTTACTTGATAAAGCGCCGTCTTTCAGTGATTTCTGATCAAAGTCAATAAAAGCTGCGAACGAGTCACCTGTTAGCTTCGAGAACTCCATAATTCGCCCAAAATATTGTTGTTTGTATAACACTTCTGTTTCTTCCGTATACGAGTTTAGTGCATTAACACCGTGAGCGAGGGCGGACCCGGCTTTAAGTGCCGTTGCGACCATAATCGATTCGGATAACTCTTCAAGCGTCACTTCTTCTTTTTTACTGTTGGTCACATGAAGGTCAATGCAATACGGGCAGCCGGTGATGTGAGCGATTGCGACTGCAATAAGCTCTTTTTGTTTCGTCGTTAATTCACCGCTGCTTAATGCTTGCTGATCAAAGTTTAGAAACGCTTTAAACGAATCCGGTACATATTGGTTTAATTCACCTAATCGATTAAACGTTGATTTTTTATATAAATTATCTTTATCTGACAATACATTCACTCCCTTAAAAATAATTTATGTTTTTAAAAGAATCCTAGAGCATCCTCGCTGTAACTTACGAGCATGTTTTTCGTCTGCTGGTAATGGCTGAGCATCATCTTATGATTTTCACGGCCGATACCCGATTTCTTATAGCCGCCGAATGCTGCATGAGCAGGGTACGCGTGGTAACAATTCGTCCAGACACGACCCGCTTCAATGTTACGGCCAAAACGGTACGCTGTATTGATGTTACGAGACCATACACCAGCCCCTAATCCGTACAACGTGTCATTGGCTATGGCAAGCGCTTCTTCTGCGTCACTAAACGTTGTTACAGCGACAACAGGTCCGAAGATCTCCTCTTGGAAGATACGCATGCTGTTGTCTCCCTTAAACACAGTCGGTTTCACGTAATAACCGTCTTTCAATTCATTGCCTAACTCATTGCGCTCTCCGCCAATTAAGCATTGAGCACCTTCTTGTTTTCCAATTTCTAAGTAAGAAAGGATTTTCTCTAGCTGTTCTTGAGATGCTTGAGCGCCCATCATCGTTTCTGTATCTAGCGGGTTTCCTGTTTTAATCGCCTCGACACGTTGAAGAACGCGCTCCATAAATGGCTCATAAATCGACTCATGTACTAGAGCACGAGACGGGCATGTACACACTTCGCCTTGGTTTAAGGCGAACATGACAAATCCTTCAATTGCTTTGTTAAAAAATGCATCGTCTTTTTCCATAATGTCAGGGAAGAAGATATTCGGCGATTTTCCTCCAAGCTCAAGCGTTACAGGAATGATATTTTCAGATGCATATTGCATGATGAGACGACCCGTTGTCGTTTCTCCAGTAAATGCAATTTTGGCGATACGATCACTAGAAGCGAGCGGCTTACCTGCTTCAACACCGAAGCCATTGACGATGTTTACAACGCCTTTAGGAAGTAAGTCTTCAATCAATTCCATAAGAACCATAATCGACACTGGCGTTTGCTCAGCAGGCTTAAGTACGATGCAGTTTCCAGCAGCAAGTGCAGGAGCAAGCTTCCATACGGCCATTAAGATTGGAAAGTTCCACGGAATGATTTGACCAACTACCCCTAATGGCTCATGGAAATGATACGCAACCGTGTTGCTGTCAATTTGCGAGATACTTCCTTCTTGACTGCGAACGACACCAGCAAAATAGCGGAAGTGGTCAATCGCCAGCGGAATATCAGCATTTAATGTTTCGCGAACCGCTTTTCCGTTTTCCCACGTTTCAGCCACCGCAAGCATTTCTAAGTTTTCTTCCATGCGATCGGCAATTTTATTTAAAATAATGGCTCGTTCAGCAGGTGATGTCATTCCCCAGCTTGTCTTTGCTGCATGTGCCGCATCAAGAGCCATCTCAATATCTTCAGCAGATGAGCGTGCGACTTCACAAAAGACTTGACCCGTTACCGGTGTTTTATTTTCAAAATACTCACCGTTCACTGGAGCTGTCCATTCCCCATTAATGTAATTTTCGTATCGTTTTTTAAATGTCACTTTTGCATTGAGTTCCCCAGGGTTTGCGTAAATCATGTCCATTACCTCCATCTATCTATATGAAATAAAGGATGGGAATAGACCCATCCCGATTTGTGATTGTGATTTGTGAACTAATTTATCGAACTGAATTTTTAACCTTTATGTGTTTTGTGTACCATATATCTTCAAAAAGGAGGACAAAAAGATCCTCTAATAAGAAGCGCGAATAATCTCTTGAAGCTCATCCATCGTCGCTTTGCGAGGGTTTGTTAATGCGCAAGCGTCTCGCATAGCATTTTCAGCAAGGACTGGAATGTCTTCTTCTTTGGCACCTAATTCTTTAAAGCCTGTTGGAATTCCAACGTCTTTTGTCAGTGTTTCAATGGCTGTGATTGCCTTTTCAGCAGCTTCTCTTGTAGATAAACCGCTTACATTTTCACCTAAAGCAACAGCGATATCGACAAAGCGTTCAGGTTTTGCAATTAAGTTAAATCGCTCAACGTGAGGTAAAAGGATCGCATTACACACACCATGAGGTAAGTTATAAATTCCGCCAAATTGGTGAGCAATCGCGTGAACGTATCCTAGAGAAGCATTGTTAAACGCCATTCCTGCTAAAAATTGTGCATAAGACATTTGGTTTCTCGCCTCGATATCTTCACCATTTGCAACAGCTGCACGAAGGTTTTTACTAATAATTTTCATCGCTTGTAATGCGCAAGCATCGGTAATTGGTGTTGCATTCGTTGATACATAAGCTTCAACAGCATGAGTGAGTGCATCGACTCCAGTAGCCGCAGTTAATCCTTTAGGTTTTTTCACTGTTAAAATCGGGTCGTTAATGGACACTGTAGGCGTTGTATGTTTGTCGACAATCGCCATTTTTACTTTTCTTTCTGTGTCTGTAATAATACAAAAGCGTGTCATTTCACTTGCTGTACCTGAAGTCGTATTGATGGCCACGAGTGGAGGCATTGGAGAAGCGGATTGATCGACTCCTTCATAATCGTGGATTTTTCCACCGTTCGCTGCGACAAGACCGATTCCTTTTGCGCAGTCATGCGAACTTCCGCCGCCTAATGAAATGATCGCATCGCATCCTTTTTGTTGGTAAACAGCTAATCCATCATGGACATTTGTATCCGTTGGGTTTGGTTCAGCACCAGGGAAAATTTCCACTTCAACACCAGCTTCACGAATGAGCGCAGCAACTTCGTCGGCTACACCCATTTGGTTTAAACCTTCATCGGTAACGATTAATGCTTTTTTGCATCCTAAAGATTTAACTCGTGGTCCAGCTTCTTTCACTGCTCCTACACCCATTAAATTGACGTTTGGAATATAAAATCCATATACTTGTTCGCTTGCCATTGTAAAACTCCCCCTTAAAATTGAATTCACAACTTATAATGCAAACACTGTGCCAAAAGTTAAAATATTTTAAATATTTAAATATAAATAGATTTTAAGGGAAACGATTAAGGTCAAAAAAAAGGAGGCCAAACCTTACTGGATCAACGCTTAAAAACGATTAAAAAAAATTAGGAAAATGAATGGAAAGGACTTCTTTTGCAAAAAATGAAAATGCTAAACAAATTGTGGAAACTGAATCGGTGCCGATTTTTCGGCCGAAATGGACGAACGATTGTCCAAATGAGCCAACGTAACAACGATTGAGGACTCATCAAGTGAAGGAGAACGCAAAGCTTAAATTAAAAAACAAAAAAAGCAATGGAGCTTGTCCATCGCCTTTTCTATAAATATAAAATTAGTTTACAGCGTCTTTTAATTGCTTACCAGGTTTGAACGCTGGGTTTTTAGTAGCTGGGATTTCAATCTCTTCACCAGTTTGTGGGTTGCGTCCTTTACGAGCAGAACGTTCACGTACTTCAAAGCTTCCAAATCCAACTAATTGAACTTTTCCACCATCTTTTAATGCGTCAGTAATGCTTTCAAATACAGCGTCTACTGCTTTAGCTGCATCTTTTTTAGAAATTTCTGCTTGTTCAGCAACTGAATTAATTAAATCTGTCTTGTTCATGGAAAAACTCCCTTTCATTACTATAAATAATTGCCTGCATCTCAAATTTAATCGTGAAACCCTTGTAGTGTCAAGACTTTAGAGAGAATTTCATGAAAAAATGCCATTTTTTTCTCGTTTTTTTGATAAATTTCTATACTTTTCGTATCTTAAAGGTACCAATCATTAGAAATGCTAGAATTAAAGTAATGAACATAAATTGATAATCAGGGATGATATCAATCAGTAAAAAACTCAATGTTAATAAGAGTCCAGCTGCTGTAATCGGTAGTCCAACGAAAAAGCCATGCGTATCCATAACGTTAAATCGTGCGAGTCGAATGGCACCGCAAGCGATAAAAATAATGGCGAAAAATGCGCCTGGCATCCCAAATGTAAATAAAACACCTTGGTATAATAGTATGGCAGGAGCTACACCAAATGAAATGATATCACTGAGGGAGTCGAGTTGTTTTCCAAGTTCAGATGTCGTATTTGTTTTACGAGCGACCATACCGTCAAGACGATCAAATACGGCAGCGATCGTAATTAATAACAAACTCGCCCGTAATTCGCCTTGTAGAACCAATAAGATTGCCATCGCACCAAACCCTAAATTAATCAATGTAATAAGGTTCGCGGCTTGACTTTTTATCTTTTTAACGGTTTGATCTAAGTGTTGTAATAAAAACATAACTTCACTCCTTAAGTTTATGTAAAAAAATGGAGTAGATATTGAATTGTCTTAAAATTTTATGATATCATAAAGGGCTGTTGCCTACTAGAGAAAAAAGTATTGTCTATTCGGAGGTATTTTGTGAAAAAGCAATTATATCGTGCATTTGTTGAATTATCTGGAAATCGTTTCAACTCTCATTTATTACGTACATTTACGACTTCTCGCTTAAGTAAGGGAATCAATCGCTCCTTTACAAAAACTTATAATTTAAATATTGAAGAAATGGAAAAACCATTACATGAATATAAAAGTTTACATGAATTATTTACGAGGCGCTTAAAAGAAGGCACTCGACCGATTGATGCTGATGAACACGCTCTCGTTAGCCCGGTTGATGGGGTACTTGCCCACGTTGGTCCTTTAAATGACCAGTCTGCGTTTCGTGTTAAAGGTCAAAATTATACACTTGATGAAATGCTTGGCAGTCAAGTAAAGAGTCAGATGTATTGTGGCGGTACTTTTGTTATTCTTTATTTAAGTCCAAGTCATTATCACCGTATTCATAGTCCAATTTCTGGTCGTGTCCTTGAACGCTGGTATCTCGGAAAAAAATCGTATCCTGTAAATGAGCAAGGGCTGCAGTATGGAAAGCGCCCATTATCGAAAAATTACCGTCACATCACTGAAATTGACGTCAATAAAAAACACATGGCTATCGTTAAAGTCGGTGCATTAAATGTCAATAGTATTGAGTTAACCCATCATGATGAAGAGGTGACAAAAGGAGCCGAGATCGGTTATTTTACGTTCGGATCAACGGTCATTCTTTTATTTGAAAAAGGGTTAGTTGATTTAGATCCTCAGCTGCAATGCCCTGCTGATGTAAAAGTAGGAATGAGAATTGGTACGATCCATCCTTCAAAGGATGAAGAGCAGTGAAGCTCCTTTCGTTATTGGCGCAGCGTATAGTAAATGAAGTTACGAAAGTCATTGACGAAGAAGTAATCGTTATCAACAAAGAAGGCATCATTATAGCGGGCAGTGATAGTCATCGCGTGGGTCATCTTCATGAAGGGGCACTACGCGTTTTTCGTTCAAAACAAAAGATGGAAATTACTGATGCGGATGTTCATTCATTAGCAGGTGTTAAAGCAGGATTAAATTTACCGATCTTTTTTCAACATGACGTCATAGGTGTGATTGGGATTACTGGTGATCCGCGAACGGTGTCTCCCTTTGGTGAACTTATTCAACGGATGACCGAATTAATTATTCAAGAAGCACATTCGGCTGAGAAGTTGAATTCTGAAATCCGTGGAATTGAAACATTTGTATATGAATGGATCCACAATCGCGAGTTTGACGGAGATTTTCATGAACGAGGTGAGCTGTTAGGGCTCGACATGGACCTATCCCGAATGTGTGTCTTGATTAAGTTAAAAAGTACAAACGATTCTGATTTACATTTAGTCGAAAAAGAAACGGATGAACGATTACGACTTCTGTTTTCCGATCCGTCAATCCATACGATCGTCCGAGCTGGCCAAGGGCGTGTTCTACTCTTAAAAGGAATTAAACATCCAAAAGATGAAATGAATTTCATGAAACAGTTAAAAACGATGCGGGTACAATTAGAGCAACTTACTCAAACGACTATTTTTGTTGGAGTTGGTACGAGACAAAGCCCAGATCTCGTTTTAAAGTCGTATAGTGAAGCAAAGAAAGCCTTGCAGACGGCGTCAGATACCGCCCCAGTTGTTTTTTATGAGCAATTGACATTAGAAGGCGTCCTTGCTGAAATAAGCGTAGACATGAAACTAGAAGTCGCTGAGAAGGTTTTAGGGAATATTATGGAAGAGCCTGAATTGATGGAAACATTAGAAACCTACTTTTATTATCATATGTCATTAAAAGAGACAGCAGAACACCTACATATCCATATTAACACTCTGCATTATCGGCTCAAGCGGATCCATGAGCGGTTAGGCGGGAATTTAAAAGACCCGAAGTTTTTAGCAACTTGTTACATTGCCTATATATTTTGGAAAGAAACTAGAGAAACCTACAATAATCCTTGAATAATCCTTGTCTAACTTTGTGTTTTTACACATAGCAGGACGAGGATTATTTTTTTATAATTAGAGATATGAAAATTGATCAGATGACCTGATTAGTGTTGAGTTGAGAAAAGATGATAGGGTGACTTTCTCCATGCTACACTTCTATCTGTCTTATCTAGTTTACAGGAGGATTATTATGCTGCGAGCTGAAGTGAAAGAAAAGTTAGTCCAAATTGTTGGACCTAAAAATCTATTAGACTCACAAGAAAGTTTACTTGTGTATTCATATGATGCGACACCAAATTATCAAGCGATGCCAGATGCGGTTATTAAGCCGAGAAATACAAAGGAAGTCCAAGAAATTGTAAAGGTTTGTAATGAATTTAAAGTTCCGATCGTTCCACGTGGTTCGGGTACGAATCTTTGTGCAGGTACCTGTCCATTAGAGGGCGGTATTGTGATGTTATTTACGCATATGAACAAGATCTTAGAAATTGACGAAGAAAACTTAACAGTGACTGTTCAACCAGGAGTTATTACGCTTGATATGATTAACGCAGTAGAAGAAAAAGGGCTTTTTTATCCGCCAGATCCAAGTTCAATGAAAATATCAACGATCGGTGGCAATATCAATGAAAATTCAGGTGGACTTCGTGGATTAAAGTACGGGGTAACTCGAGATTACGTGATTGCTTTAGAAGTGGTGTTGCCGAATGGCGATGTTATCCGTACAGGCGGGAAGCTCGCTAAAGATGTAGCGGGTTATGATTTTACGAGATTAATGGTTGGAGCGGAAGGAACGCTAGGAGTCATTACTGAAGCTACGTTTAAGCTTATTCCAATCCCTGAAACGAAAAAAACGATGCTCGCTCTCTTTGACTCATTAGAAGCATCTGGAGCAGCTGTCTCGTCGATTATCGCGAATAAAATTATTCCAGCAACACTTGAGTTTATGGATCAAAGTACATTAGAAGTAGTTGAAGACTTCGCGAAGATAGGATTACCAACTGATGTTGGCGCTGTTCTTTTGATTGAACAAGATGGTCCTCATGAAGTGGTAGAACGTGATATTGATAAAATTGCAGAGATCTGCTGTGAACAGCAGGCAAAATCTGTTCAAATTGCCCAAACAGTAGAAGAGGGATTAGCGCTTGCTACCGCTAGACGTGCGGCACTTTCAGCATTGGCACGTAAGAAACCAACGACCATCCTAGAAGATGCAACCGTCCCTCGTTCAAAAATTGCTGAAATGGTCAAAGCTATCGATGAAATTGCTGAAAAGCATCAAGTTGAAATCTGTACATTCGGCCATGCAGGTGATGGGAACTTACATCCGACGTGTATGACAGATGCGCGTAATCAAGAAGAAATTGAACGTGTAGAAGAAGCGTTTGCTGATATTTTTGCAAAAGCAATTGAGTTAGGTGGCACGATTACAGGAGAGCACGGTGTAGGTGTCATGAAAGCCCCTTACCTTGCATGGAAACTGGGAGAAGAGGGCGTAAATGCAATGAAAACATTGAAGTTCGCGTTCGATCCAAATAACATTATGAACCCTGGTAAAGTGTTTGCCAAAGAAACAAAGAAACGGGTGGTTGTACAACGATGAGTAAAGTAACAGAACAACAAAAAACTCAAACCGTTATTGAATTTCAAAAGCGTATGGATTATGACGAACTGTTAAACTGTATGCGCTGCGGTTTCTGCTTACCGACCTGTCCAACGTATGGAGACGACCAGAACGAGGCCGCTTCCCCGCGTGGGCGGATTGCCTTAATGAAAGCAGTCGTCGATGGTAAAATGGAACCTGATGAAGACTTTGAAAAACAACTAAACCTATGTCTAGGCTGCCGTGCCTGTGAAACAGCTTGTCCGTCAGGGGTAAAATATGGGCACCTATTAGAAGAAGCAAGGGATATTTTAAATACAACGAAGAAACACAGCATACCTGTTCGTGTCATTCGTAAAACTGTGTTTGAACAACTATTCCCATATCAAAACCGTATGCGCTCATTGAACAGTCTGCTATGGTTCTATCAGAAATCGGGTGTGCAAAAAGTCGTCCAAACGACGAATGTATTAAAATTAATGCCTGGAAGCATGGCGACGATGGAAAAGGTCCTTCCACAAATTCCATCACCAAAGTCGATGAAAAATCGTCCAACACATGTAGAAGCAGAAGGTGTTAAGAAGAAGCGAGTGGCCTTCTTCTCAGGTTGCTTAATGGATACGATGTTTATGGAAACCAATGATTCTACGCTCTTTTTATTAAAGAAAGCGGGATGTGAAGTCGTTATCCCAAAAAACCAAGGATGTTGTGGCGCGTTACATGCTCATAGTGGTGAAAAAAATCAAGCAAAGGAAATGGCGAAGAAAAACATCGTCGCCTTCGAGAACGAGCAAATTGATTACATTATTTCAAATGCCGGCGGCTGTGGAGCTCTTCTGATAGAATACGATCACCTTTTAAAAGATGAGCCAGAATGGGCAGAGCGAGCACAAGGCTTTGCTAGAAGTGTAAAAGACATCTCCGAGATCTTAGTTGAAGTGGGGATGCCAAAGATGAAGCTTCCTCAACAGATCGTCACGTATCAGGACTCTTGTCATTTACGTAACGTGATGAAAACCGCTTCCGCTCCGCGTAAGTTGTTACAAGCGATCGAGGGTGTTGAATTTAGAGAAATGAAGGATGCCGATCACTGTTGCGGATCTGCTGGGATCTACAATATTATTCAACCTGAGATGGCAAATGAGATTTTAGATTATAAGATGGAGCAAGCGAAAAACACTACAGCACAAACGATCGTAACGGCAAACCCAGGCTGTCTCTTGCAAATGAAAGCCGGTGTCGAGCGTGAGAAGCTGACAAAAGAAGTTAGTGCCGTACACATTGTCGATTTACTGGCTGATGCGGTGAGATATGCTGAGGAGAATTAAGTTCTTATAATAAAGCGAAAACTGGTACCTATCAGGTGAAGATGGGTGCCGTTTTTTTTGTTATGGGGAATAAGGTAATTAAAAAGGTAAGGGAGATAATAGTGGTCTTAAAAGGAAGTGAATAGGAAGTCTGAAAAAGAGAGTACCAGAGAAAACGGTCACCAAAGCTAGAGTTGAAACCCGAAAAAAGAGAAATCACAAAAATACGGTAGTCAAAACGCGAGTTGAAGCCCGAAAAAAGAGAGATCGCGAAAAAACGGTCATCAAAACGCGAGTTGAA